>JAUVPB010000072.1 GCA_030598925.1 Actinomycetes bacterium | reverse complement strand
GACCTCGTGTCCCCCAGACACGCGCGCTAACCAAGCTGCGCCACGTCCCGTGCAGGCTAGGATAGCTTCTGACACGGCGGCCTGCTTGTACCCGCCATGATGTAATTCAACGATGGACGAACTGACTGGCAGCGGCCGAGACGAGCCGCGCGAGGGTTCCCTGCGCGGCCAGCTCCTCATTGCGACGCCGACACTCATGGATCCGAACTTCTGGCGCACCGTGGTGCTCGTCGCTGAGCACTCGGAAGAAGGCGCGATGGGACTCGTCCTGAACCGGCCGCTCGACGTCCTCGTAGAGGAGGCCGTCGAACCGCTCGCGTCACTCGTGGACGACGGAGAGCCCGTGTACCAAGGCGGGCCCGTTGAGCCCCAAGCTGTGCTGGCGCTCGCGGAGTTCGCGGATCCGGACGAGGCCGTGTCGCTCGCGTTCGGCCGGATCGGCTTCCTGTCTGCCGAGCCCGACGCGGACGCACTGGGAGCGTCAGTCAACCGAGCGCGGATCTTCGCTGGCTACGCGGGCTGGAGCCCGGGTCAACTCGAGGAAGAACTGCAGGAGGAAGCCTGGCTCGTCGAGCCAGCGCAGGCGACGGACGTATTCGCTGAAGACGCCGAGAACCTGTGGTCGTCGGTTCTCCGCCGCCGCGGAGCCGTAGGCGCGATGCTGGCGATGATGCCGCCAGACCCGTCGGTGAACTGACACCCCAGCCGGCTGCTACAGACGGCGGTACAGGCGATCGGCAAGAGCCCCGTCGCTTTCGAGACGCTCCGTCACGCACCGGATCCGGTACTCCCGAAAGAACTTCGTCTCGACGCCTAGCGCCCTAGCGACCGATGCAATAACAGCGTTGTCCGGCACCGGTCGGTTCCCGTGCACGATGTGATTGAGGTAGCCGGCCGAGAGGTGAGTCTTCTGTGCGAGGGCACGATACGTCGTTCCGGTTTCGCCCATCAGTTGCTCGACCGACTCCCCAAAAGGAGCCTGGCTGAACGCACGGCGCTTCTTCTTGCTCACGCCAGGACCCGCCAGAGGTTCGCAACCTCACGCGACACGGTGTCGACCGCAACGCGACTCTCCTCGTCGGACGATCGCGGCTTCAGATCAACAGCGTCGTCACCGAGCGACTTCTTGCCGACGGTGATGCGAATGGGGGCGCCGAGCATGTCAGCGTCGGCGAACTTCTCCCCCGCCCGCTGGTCGCGGTCGTCGAGCAGGACGCTGAAGCCAGCGTCGCGGACGTCGGTCGCCACTCGCTCTCCGATGTCGATGACCTCCTGACCTGCCGCGCCAAGAACCACGACGTGCACGTCGACCGGCGCCACCGCCTTTGGCCAGACGATGCCGTCGTCATCATGGTGCTGCTCGATCACCGCAGCCATGGTGCGGGCTGGGCCAATGCCGTAGCTCCCCATCACGATCGGGCGCTCTGTCCCAGACTCATCCAGGTAGCTTGCCCCGAGGGCCTCTGAGTAACGTGTGCCTAGCTTGAAGATGTTGCCTACTTCGATGGCGGACTCGATGCGCAGGCTACCGCCACACTGGGTGCAGGTGTCGCCGGCGTCAGTCTCTCGAAGGTCAGCGAACTGAGCGGGCTGGTAGTCGCGACCCGCCTCAACCCCCCACAGATGAACGCCGTTGCGGTTTGCTCCGGCAACGTACTGACCCTCCCGGAGTGCCTCGTCCGCGACGATCTGCACGTCGATCCCGACCGGTCCCAGTGAGCCACCGTCGGCGCCAAAGGCCGTCCGGATCTCGTCGGCAGTCGCCGGGCGAAACTCGCCGCCAAGAACGTTCTGCAACTTGAGCTCGTGCACGCGATGATCGCCGCGAACGAGAGCGAGCACCAGCTCGTCGTCCGCTCCTACGACCGGCAGCGCTTTCGAGGTCGCGCTGGGATCGATTCCGAGGAGCGAGGCGAGCGCCTCGATCGTCCCGACCCCGGGCGTCGCCACTTCCTCCGGTGCCGTTCGTGTGTCGGGAAGCGTGGCCCTTCGTGGCGTGGACCGCGCGACCTCCACACTCGCCGCGTAGTCGCCATTCGCGCAGAGAACGATGTCGTTCTCGCCTGACGGGCAGGGCGCCATGTATTCGTGTGCTCCGGTACCGCCCATCAGCCCGACATCACTCTCGACCTCGTAGAACTCGAGACCACAGCGCTCGAAGATCCTCCTGTAGGCACCAGCGTGGGCCGAATAAGCCGCGTCGAGCCCGGCTTCGTCGCGGTCGAACGTGTACGAGTCCTTCATGATGAACTCGCGGACTCGAAGCAGCCCGGCGCGCGGGCGCGGCTCGTCGCGCTCCTTCAGCCCGAAGTGGTACCAGACTTGCGGTAGCTGACGATACGACTTGATCTCGC
This sequence comes from Actinomycetes bacterium, assembly GCA_030598925.1. Taxonomy (GTDB): domain Bacteria; phylum Actinomycetota; class Thermoleophilia; order Gaiellales; family Gaiellaceae; genus JAUVPB01. The sequence goes on along the minus strand of JAUVPB010000072.1, from coordinate 9,212 downwards.
GCGCATGGTGCGTGACCGTCTCCTCGTGCGTCATCGCAAGCACGAAAGGCCGGTCGTTCCGATCAGCGAGTCGGAAGAGCTCCGGCAGGTCGTAGCGCCCGGTTGCCTGCCATAGCTCTGCGGGTGTGAGCAGGGGCATCAACAGCTCCTGAGCACCGATCGCGTCCATCTCCTCGCGGATGATGTTCTCGATCTTGCGATACGCCCGTAGTCCAGCCGGCATCAGGGTGTAGAGGCCCGAACCGACGGCGCGAATCAGGCCTGCGCGGAGTGACAGCCGGTGGCTGGGCGCCTCGGCCTCCGCGGGGTTCTCGCGCAGCGTCGGCAGGAAGTACTGGGATCCCCGTAGCAGCTGAGCCATCGAGCAGAACGCCTACGCGCGTTGAGCGGCCTCAGCCATCAGTTCCGTCGCTGACTTGGCCATCTTTAGACGCTTGGGACGCTTCATGCCGGCCTCGATCCACCCGTCGATCTCGTTGAACAACTCGTCTACCAGCATGGTCGACTCCACCTTCCGAAGAACGCGGCCGTGCGCGTAGATGAACCCCGTATCGCGGCCGCCCGCGATGCCGAAGTCGGCGTTCCCCGCCTCACCTGGACCGTTCACGGCGCAACCCATGACCGCCACCTCGAAGGCCTCCTCGTACGTACGCAGGCGATACTCAACCGTTTCCGCGAGGGACTGAACTCCAACGTTATCGCGGCCGCAGGACGGGCACGAGATCATGACCGGGCCCCGCTCGCGGAGGCCCAGAGACTTGAGGATCTCGTAGGCGACCTCAACCTCCTTTTCAGGCTCTGCCGTCAGCGAGACCCGAATCGTGTCTCCGATGCCGTCGGCCAGGAGCGTGCCCAGCCCCACTGCGCTCTTGATCGCACCGACGAACGGCGTGCCCGACTCGGTCACGCCGAGATGGAGCGGGTAGTCGACCTTGTCGGAGATCATCCGGTATGCCCTGATCATCTCGGGCACGGACGTCGATTTCACCGAGATCTTGAACTCCCGGTAGTCGAGCCGCTCAAGCAGCTCGACCTCTTCCATCGCTGCCCGTACGAGCGCCTCAGCCCCATCTTCCAGATCGCGAAGATGTTCCGGCAACGATCCAGAGTTTGCGCCGATCCGCATCGCGATTCCCTTGGCCTGCGCTGCCTTGACGACCTCCGCAACGCGGTCGGGGCCGCCGATGTTGCCGGGGTTGATGCGGACTGCCGCGACACCCGCATCGATCGCCTTCAGAGCGAGGCTCGCATTGAAATGGATGTCAGCGATGATCGGGACCGGGCTGAGGTAGACGAGCTTCGAGAGCGCAGCGGCATCCTCGTTCTTTGGGACAGCCACGCGCACGAGCTCGCAACCAGCCTCGACGAGCTTGCCAACCTGCGCGATCGTAGCGTCGACGTCGTGCGTGTTCGTGAAGGTCATCGACTGCACAGCCACCGGTGCTCCGCCGCCGATCTCGACGCCGCCAACCGTGATTCGCCTGGTCTGTTTCATCGAATCGCGATTGTAGCCCGCGACGTTGCCCGTTCGGGCGCCAGAGCGAGGCTAGCCGTTCAGACGGCCGATGTCGTTCGTGAGTCCGATGACAAAGAGGATCAGCACGAGGGCGATTCCGAGGGCGGAGGCGCGCTCGTACGCCTCGCGCGGGATCGCCCGCCGTCGGACTCGCTCGAGGAGCGAGAAGAGGATGTGGCCGCCGTCGAGCGGCAGCAGCGGCAGCATGTTGAGGAGTGCAAGCGAGAGGCTGATTAGCGCCAGAATCGCAAGGAAATCGCGAAATCCTTGCTCGAGCACTTGAGAAGACCCCTGCACGATCCCGATCGGGGTCGCGATATCATCTCGCCCTTCCGGCGTGACGATGCGCGACAGCGACTCGCCGATCGCCACCGTCACGGTTCCGGTCTGCTTGAAGGCTTCGACCACTGCCGCGCCGGGCCCGTAGCTCTCGTACTCGACGTCCGGAATGAAGCCGAGGCGGTAGCGCTCATTGTCGAACTCGGCCGCTCGCGGGCCCAGCACGACCTCATCGCCCGCTCTCAGGACGGTGAGGGTGATCGGCCTGCCCTCACTGGAGCGAATTCGGTCAGCGACCTCGTCGAACGTCGTTGCCTCGACGCTGTCGACGGCGACGACCTCATCGCCCGGCAGCAATCCCATCGCCTCGGCGGGTGTGCCGTCTGCGACAACGTCAACCGTGCGACTCGCCTCGCTGGGCACGCCGAGCGCAAAGACGACCGCAAGCATCGCGACGGCGAACAGGAGATTCGTGGCCGGGCCGGCGCCGATGACGACTATGCGCTTCCATACTGGAGCGCGCCAGTAGGCGTCGGGCGAGACGCCGTCTTCGACATCGGTCAAGCCCTTCTCGACTCGCGTCCGTGCCTGTTCCGACAGGTGCGCCCCTTCGCTCGCCGAGCGCAGACGGAAGAGAGCCGCCGTGGCTTCGTCGTTGTCGAGCGTTTCCTGATCGAGCTCGATCTGAGCTGCGGCGAGCGGCGCGCGGAGAGATGGCGCGTCGTCCAGCGCGGCAGAGAAGTGCGCCTCCAGATCGCGCCCGGCCGGGCGGTGCATGCCGGGGATTTTGACATAACCCCCGAGGGGAATCGCGCCGAGGCCGTACTCAATACCGTTGTGCACCTTGCGGAGTAAGACCGGTGGGAAGAACACGTAGAACTTCCGTGGTCGCATTCGCACGGTACGCGCCGCCAAGAAGTGGCCCGCCTCGTGGATCAGGATGAGGAAGGCAAGGCCCGCGATGGCGACGAGGACGTTCAACGGGCCCTCTCTTCCGGCGCAGGCGAAATGATCACGCGACGAGCTCCCTCGTCGACGCCAGGGCGGCCTCGCGTGCCTCGGAGTCCAGCTCGAGTAGCTCGTCGAGATCTCTCACCTCAGGAGCATCGACACGCGCCAGCGTTCGCTCAACTGTCTCGGAGATCCCGAGGAACGGCAGCGCCCCGTCGAGGAAAGCGGCGACAGCGATCTCGTTCGCGGCGTTGAGCACGCACGGCGCTCCCCCACCGGCCTGTCCGGCCACCCGTGCGAGCGCGAGGCAGGGGAAGGCCTCCTCATCCGGAGGGAAGAAATCCAACGTGAACGCTCGCGAGAAGTCCAACGACTCGCACGGCGTCGGGGCGCGAGACGGAAAGGTCAGCGCGTAGGAAATCGGTACGCGCATGTCCGGGTACCCGAGATGCGCGATCGATGCTCCATCGCGATATTGCACGAACGCGTGCACAACCGAACTCGGATGAACGACGGTGCGTAACCGTTCGTACGGCAAGCTAAAAAGGTAGTGAGCCTCGATCAGCTCGAGTCCCTTGTTCATCAACGTCGCCGAGTCGGTCGTGATCTTCGGGCCCATGCTCCAGGTCGGGTGGGCGAGTGCGTCGTCCACCGTCACGTCAGCGAGCTCAGGACGTGTCCGACCGCGGAACGGGCCGCCCGACGCGGTCAGGACGAGCGCATCCACGGTGTCGAGCGGGCGGCCTTCAAGGCACTGCATGGCCGCGCTGTGCTCCGAGTCCACGGGTAGCAGCCTGCCGCCTCCTCGTCCCTGAGCAGCCAGTGCCAGAGGTCCTGCCGCCACGAGGCTCTCCTTGTTGGCGAGTGCCAGATCGATACCGGCCTCCAGTGCCGCCAGCGTTGCCCGAACGCCCGCGAACCCGACGACCGCGTTGAGCACAACGTCAGGATCCGAGGCAGCGATGAGCTCTTCGAGCGGCGGATCGCCGGCAAGGGACACATGCGGAACGCTGTGTGCCCGCGCGATCTGCAACAGCTCGTCGCGACTCGAGCTCGCGGCGACGGCGCAGAGCTCAAGCTCGGGATTTCGTTCGACGATCTCGACCGTTTGGCGACCGATCGAACCCGTCGCCCCCAGTAGCGCTACGCGCTTCATCGGCGTCTATTCGCAGGTCTTGCCGGCGTCGCGGAGCGCTTCACTCAGCCAGTGTAGATGGCACCACGCCACGTGCCGATGCTTCGCTCGCGCCGAACGTATACGCGCGGATCGGCTCTTTTTTTCCGGCAACCGCATGCTCGCCTGCATCTACCAGCCCGGACACTCCGTGCGGAAGCCGCTCGAGCACCGACGCCGCGATCAGGGCCGGGACGCCGGCCTCACGTGTTCGCGCCTGCAGTCGTGCCGCCGTGTTCGTTGCATCGCCGATCGCCGCGTACTCGACCCGATCGGCCGAGCCGACGTTGCCGGAGCGAAGCCTGCCGCTCGAAAGCCCGACTCCGATCGAGAAGCGTTCAGTGAGCCCGCGTGAGCCCACCCAGACGTTGAATGCGGGCAGGTCCGCCTCTACTAGGCGTTGCGCACAGGCGACGGCACGCTCGGCGTGATCAGGCTGCGGCAGCGGTGCGCCGAATACGGCCATCACCCCATCACCCTGGTACGAAACGACAGTCCCACCGTGGGCGTGAACGGCGGCTGAGACCGTCTCGAGGTAGCGATTGAGAACGGCGAGAACGTCCTCGGCGTCGTTGGTCTCGACGAACAGCGTGAAGCTTCGAAGGTCAACGAACATCGCGGTGCCGTCCAGGGCCACACCGCCAAGCCGAAGGTCGTCATCCGTTCGAGCAAGGACCTCGTCGACGACCTCTCGGGGCACGAAACGTGCGAAGAGATCTCGGGCACGCTCGCGGGCGATCGAGAACATTGCGGCCGCAACGACGACCGTGCCCAGAGTGGCGAGAGCAAGCGCGACGAGCGGGTAGAGAACGGGTAGGACAACGTCTGCGTTGAATGCCAGTTGCACCGCAACGAGATAGGCGACCGTCAGGCCGGCAACGATCGCGAGTAGCGAACCGATCGAGACGCGACGCGCTAGCAGCGCTGGTACGAGGCCTAGCACGATGAGCAGCGCGAGGTCTACGGGAACCGGTGACGAGCGGAGCGGGAAGCGGCGAAGGGCGGTGGAGATCGCGTGTGCTTCCAGTTCAGGCCCCGACATGAACTCGCCTGAGGTCGTCGATGTCGTATGGATGTCCTTCAGTGTCGGCGCGGACGCCCCGATCACGACGATCCGGTTCTCGTAGAAACGATCCGCCTGCGCGATCGCCCTTGAGAAGGAGATCGTTGGAATCGACCCGGGCCCGCCGTGAAAGGCGATCCACTCCCGCTCGCTACCGCTAGAGCTGACCGACTCGCCTGTCGCGACGTCGGCGGAGACGACAGCGAGGGTCGGAAGCCCATCGACCTCATATGGAACGCGTCTGATCACGCCTCCAGCGTCGGGAGCGAACAGAGCGCTCCCCGCGCGTGCCCCGAGTTCATCGAGCGGCAGACCACCGAACACGTCCGTACTGCCGTCTTCCGCTACCTCTGTCGTCGCGAGCACGACGGAGTCGGCTGCCGCGACGGCCTCGATCAGGGCGTTGTCTTCAAGTGGGTCGGTCGGCTCCGTGAACTGAATGTCGTAGACGATCGCTGCCGGATCGTCGCGATCGATTCGCTCGATCAGCTCCGCGTGAACGCTGCGGGGAAAGGGCCACTGCAGATCGAGCTCCTGCAGCGTGACATCGTCGATGGCGACGACGAGCAGCTCCGCGGGTGGTGACGTTTCGCCGCGAAGGTGAAAGCGCGTATCGACAGTCGCAAGTTCGGCGTCCTCGAACACGTCGCCGAACCAGGCGCCGAGTGAAAGCGCGACGATCGCGACTCCCACGAGCAACGCGAGTCGTGCGAACGTGCGGTCGAGAGCGGGCGCCCCGCCGAGCAGCCGCCGCCTAAGCCGCATGCAGAGGGCCTTCCCGAGGATTCCACTGCCGCAATTTCCGCTCCCTCACAAACTGAAGATACTCCTGTCAACCGATTGACACACGACCGCGACTCCGTTACCCTGGCCCTCAGGCCCGGTGAGGTGCGGGTCTTCATGCACTGCGGGGGGAGTACTGTGGCGAGCTGCGTGTGGAAAGCGGCGAGGGGCAGAAAGACATGCCTCAGCCTCACCGTGACCGCACTGATGGGCTGCGTGGCGCTCGCGGTCGCCGCCACACCGGCAGCCGCCGTCACGCCCTCGAAGGACGCCCTTGCGATCGCGAATGCGATTGCCGACCACCCGTCGTTCGTGGTAGGGGCGGAGTTCGAGACCGCACCGCCAAACGGCAATACCGCAGCGCTCTCGAGCGACGTGTTGGCCGGCTTCCCGACCTCACTTGAGACCGCGGAGTTCGCGATTCTCTCGACTGGCGACCTCAATCAACTCGCCACCAACACCGATCCCATGCCCCTCGACCCAGCGAGCGCCGATCTTGGCGGCGGCGCGGTCCGAGGCGGGTCGGAGCGTGACGTCACGACCCTCCGACTCGATGTTCAGGTTCCAACCGGAGCCAGCTGTCTTCAGCTCGACTACCGCTTTCTCTCAGAAGAGTGGCCCGAGTATGCCGCCGCGGGAGAAGCAGGAAACTCATTCAACGACGCGTTCATCGTCGAGCTCGACGGATCTGACTGGGTCGCCCAGAACGACGAGATCGTGACCGTGCGAACGTTCGCTCGAACGCCCGTGACCGTGCTCTCGTCCGGCCCAACAATGACGGGCTACAGCGCGCTCGGCACCCCGTTCGACGGTGCTGAGCCGATTCGGCAAGCATGGGCTCCTGCTACGCCAGGCCCGCACTCCGTCTTCTTCAGCATTTTCGACCTCCTCGACGGCGAGCAGGACAGTGCCGTGTTTCTCGATCAGCTCGTATTCGGTACAGACATGGGCGACTTCTGCGCACCTGGACCCACCCTCGTCACGCGGACGTTCGCCGACGCGCCGCAAAGCTTCACCGGCTCACGCAACGGCTACAGCATTCTCGTTGAGGGCGTGGGTGAACTCCCCAACCCGGACGCCACGCTAAGCGCGCCAATCGATACAGCGCTCGTCGAGGCGATTTCAAACTTCCTGGCCCCTGGATTCACGTACATCCCCGGCTCGACGACTGGCGCGACCGCAGCCGACCCGACAAGTGATGACGACGGTCTGCTCACGTGGCAGCCACCGCTCGCGCAGGGAGCTGGGGACGCGGTCAAGCTCCACTTCGATGTCTCCGTGCCCGAGGAGCCAGGCGTCTATAGGAACCGCGCATCTGCGAAAGTCGCCGGGTACTTCCTACTCCCCTCTCCGCCGTCCGCACCCATCGATGTCGTGGCGGCCGCCGCCGATGTTGTGCTGAGTCATACGCAGATGCCCCTACCCGCAGTTGTGGGCCAGAAACTCACGCTGTCGTTCACAGCAACGAACCGGGGGCCGCAGCCGGCGACGCGTCTGCTGCTCCAGGGGTCTCTCCCGCGAGCGCTCGGCGGCCCGACTGTTACGACGACCCATGGGACGTGCCTGCTGAGTCTCACACTCGTGTGTGAACTCGGCACACTCGCTGCGAACTCCACCGCAACGGTGACCGTGATCGGTGTGCTTGAGCGCACCGATGGCCTCGCCCTCTCGGCGGGAGCGCGAGCAGCCGAGGTTGATGTAGACCTCGCAAACAACAAGCTCAGTGCGAGGTCCGCCGTCATCGCTGCGCTGGTCACGGGGGACGCGGCCGAGCCGGTATTCGGCGCAACGGTGGCGACGACGACCAAGCGCGGCAAGATCAAGGTCAGACCACCCGGCGCCAAGGAGTTCGTCGAGATCGAGGAGAAAACGGCCATCCCGGTCGGTAGCGTCGTCGATGCACGCAAGGGCGAGGTCAAGATCACGAGTGCAGTCGATGCGGGAGGCGCGGCACAGGCCGCGTCGTTTGAGGGCGCCAAGTTCGTCGTGAAGCAACGAGGCAGCGGCCTGACAACCGTGAAGCTCGTCGGGGGCAACTTCTCGAAGTGCAAGCCCACGGGCGCGCGATCGACTCAGCGCTTCATCAAGGACGGCGCTCGCCGCCGCAGGGTCATCCGCCGAATGTGGGGACGCGGAAAGGGCAAGTTCCGGACCCGCGGCCGCTACGCCTCGGCCACGGTGAGAGGAACGGTCTGGCGCACCATCGATCGCTGCGACGGAACGCTGATCCGCGTTAAGCGCGGTGTGGTGGTCGTACGTGACGTGAACCGAAAGCGCTCGGTCGCGGTCAAGGCCGGAGAGCGCTACCTCGTGAAGAGGCCAACCTCTTCCTAGAGGTTCACGTAGAAATAGTCAAGCTGCCGTCCCGCGCCGCCGCTAAGGGGCGACAGCGTCGAGCGCGAGCAGAACATAGAACGCCGCAGGTCCAGCCAGCAGCAGGCTGTCGATGCGATCGAGGACACCACCGTGGCCACCGAGCAGTGTCCCTGTGTCCTTGACCCCGATATCGCGCTTAATCATTGACTCGAAGAGGTCACCGAGAGTCGCAGCTCCGACGATCGCCACGCCGAGCACCACCGCTTCCCAGTTCTCGAGGTAGCCCTCCTTGTAGTTGGCCACCCAGGTCGCGAACACGCCGGCGACGGCGCCGCCAATAAAGCCCTCCCAGGTCTTGCCCGGCGAAAGCCGCGGGACGAGCTTCCGGCGCCCGACGAGGCGACCCACGACGTACGCGGCGGTATCGGTCGCAAATACGGCGATCAGCACCGTGAAGATCGCGAGCTGCCCACGGTCTCCGCCATCTCCATCGATCGCCGTCTCGCGGATCAGCACCAGATGCGCGAGCCCACCGACGATCCAGAGCACACCGAACGTCGTCACGGCGAGAGCGACCGTCCTCGATGCACTCGTGTCGGCGAGGGCCGCGAACACGAAGCCAACCACCAGCGTCACGAGGAGTCCCAGGGCAAGCCACTCGATCCCGCCAAATTGCAAGCCGATGAACGCGACGATCGCTCCCGCGTAGCCCGCGAGCACGAGTGGGCGGAAGTCGCGCGTGACTCGATAGAGCTCGTGGAGTGCGAACAGTGCGGCGATCGCTACGAAGACAACGAGTGGCCAGCCGCCGAGCCAGGCGAGACCAAGAACGATCGGGAGTCCGGCCAGCGCTACGGCCAGGCGCGAAACGGCAGCAGTCACCTGCCGCCGAACCGACGCCTGCGCCGAGCGTACTCATCGAGGGCGCGCGAGAGCTCCCGACGCCCGAAGTCAGGCCACAACACGTCGAGGAACACGAGCTCCGTGTAGGCGAGTTGCCAAAGCAAGAAGTTGGAGAGACGCTCTTCGCCGGATGTCCTGATCAACAGATCAGGATCGGGCATCTCGGAGGCGTAAAGCCGGGCTGCGATCGCGTTCTCGTCGATGTCGAGAGGCTCGACGCACTCTTC
>JAUVPB010000031.1 GCA_030598925.1 Actinomycetes bacterium | reverse complement strand
TGGGAAGCTCGGGTGCGCGCGTCTTGAGTGCGTGCGCCCCAGGGTCGGGCTCCAGGCCGAGCAGGATGCGTAGTAGCAGCACAGGCGCTCCGGCCGCCCAGGCCTGGGGTGACGAGGCGGTTGGGTAGCGGATCGGAAACGGGGTGTCTGAACGCGAGAAGCCGGCAAACACCTCCGGAAGCTGGTGGTCGAAGTAGCCGGCCGCGTTGAGCATCCTGCGGATGATCCGGTGGGCTTCTGGCCAGCGTTCGTACCGGGCTAGTCCCCATGCGATCAGCGCGTTGTCGTGTGGCCAGACGGTCCCGTTGTGGTAGGTGAGCGGGTTGTAGCCTGCATCGGCGGTCGACATTGTCCGGACGCCCCAGCCCGACCAAAGCGACTCGCCCATGAGCTGGTCGACGATCGCGTCGACGCGATCGGGCTTCACTATTCCGCTCCAGAGGAGATGGCCGATGTTCGAACAGAGCGAGTCGATCTGGCGCTTGTCCCTGTCGAGCCCGAGAGCGAAGTACCCTCCACGCTCCTCGCACCAGAACGCGCGATCGAACGCGTCCCGGAGCTCGCCAGCCTCCCGCTCGAGCCGGTCGGCGAGAGTACGGTCGCGCCAGACCACACGGGCCAGCTCAGCGGTGCGGACCTTCGCGTCGTAGACGTATCCCTGGACCTCGCACGGCGCGATTGGCGCCTCGGCCAGCGTGCCGTCGGCGAACAGCTGCGAGTTCCAGGAGTCTTTCCACGACTGTGTAGTCAGACCATGGTCCGAGCGTCGCAGGAACTCGACAAACCCGTCGGCGTCAAGATCGCCGTAGCGGTCGATCCACGCAAGGCAGTCGAGGGCCGGCTCGCGCAGCGAGGCAACGAGCTCGACATTGTCTGTCCAGCGCCAGAACTCGGAGAGCAGGATCAGGTACAGCGGCGTCGCGTCGAGCGTCCCGTAGTAGCGGGAAAACCAGGCCTGCGCAGCCTTCCCGTGGCGAACCTCGTGGACGATCTTCCCCGGCTCGGCGTCGATGCTGGGATCATCCTCACGCGCCTGAAGGTCAGCGAGCGCGCGGAGCGCCGTCTCGGCCAGCTCCGGCCCGAATAGCATTGTCTGCAGCGACGTGATGATCGTGTCGCGGCCGAACACGGCCATGAACCACGGCACGCCCGCGGCTGGGAGCTGCTCGAGGCCATCGACGTTCATGCGCAGCGACGCGAGATCCGAGACCGAACGCTCGAACGTGTGCTGCAAGTCGTCCCAGGCCGCGCGCAGGCGCGGCACGCGAAGCTCCCAGACGGCAAGCGACTCCCCAACTCGCGTCAACTCCTCGCCGAACTGTCGCTCGCCCGATTCGGGGGCCCGACGCTCGCCCGTCACCGACGGGATGAGGTCAACCCGCAGACGCCAGCGCTCCTGCGGCGCGAGCTCGACTTCGTACCTCAGCGTCCCGCGATCGACCTCGCCCCAGCTGGAAAGCATGACCCGCATGCGCGCGGGGAACTCGCCCGGATCAACGAACACAAGCTCGCCCGTCTGGGGATCGCCTACCGGGACCGCGGAGGGCGGGAGCGGCAAGGCTCGCGAGGGATCGCCGAGCGCGAGGTCGTACTGCTTGACCGCGAAGATGTCGGCGAAGTCCGCCTCAAGCTCGAGCCCAACAGCGAACGTGAGACGCCGGTTCGTGTGATTCTCGACATCGATCTGCTCCTGCATCGCAACCCGGCTGACGAACCGCCGCCGCGAGATCGAGAGCTCGTCCTGTTCGAGGCTCTCCGTCACCGGGTTTCGTAGCCAGAACGCTGCCGAGTAGTAGTCGACTCTCCCGGAGGACAGCAGCAAAGGTAGCGCACCGTCGATCGTCAGTTTGAACCGCGAAAGAAAACGGGTGTCCTCGTGAAAGAAACCCTCATGCGGCTCGCAGATGTCCCCGCATTCGTCGGAGACGCAGAATGTGGAGCTCTCGAGAACCGTAAATGGGACGGAGCTCACGAGTCGCCCGGCCGGCCCCGCGTACCGTGTGCCGTCGCTATGCGGACGGGGGAGGCGATCGAACTAGCGGCCGACATGGCTGTCGACGTTACCGATGGTGCTGGACGGCTGGGCGAGTAGCTAAATCGGGGCGGTGGCAGACTGCTCGTTCCTTGCAGGAGTTCTCGGGCGCCGCCGCTCGTCGTCGTCGTACCACTGCCGGGCCGCAGCTCCCGAACGGAGGCGCTACGCGTCGCGCTGTCGCCGTGGCCTCACTTCTCGAGTTTCTCCACGCGACCAATCTCGATCAGCGCGTGGTTCTCGGGTGAACCCTGTCAGGTGGAACAGCGCGACTGCACAGAGAGGAAGAGCCAAGCTCTGACCGACGGCGAAGACCTACGCGCCGATCGCGCAAGCACACCTCTCCCCGTTCTCTATCGACGTCCCGCGCACCGACGTCAACCACGGTCCGAGCACGCACCGTCGGTTCGTCTACGCGAGCCGAACCTGTCGCCGTCGACGATGAGTCTGGAGGAGCGCGCGGATCCGAATCGTCCCCCGAAGCCGCCGTGCGGGCCCGACGCGCTTGCGGAGCGCGCGCATCAGCCGCTCGTGCTCGCGTCGTGCGTCGCGGGCCGATGCGCGCGCGATGTCCGGCGCGCCGAAGCGGGCTCGCGACACCGCGTCGACGAACGCGCTCACGTCGAGCCGATACCGACGGGAAACGTGCTCGGCCAAGTCGTCGAGCGTCATGCTGGACTCGAGCTCGTCGCCCTGGTCGGCAAGGAAGGCCTCGAGATCGGCCCGCGCCTGGGTGCCGATGGCACGCCCGCTCTTGCCGACGAAGCGCAAACGCCTCGTCAGGAGCTTCGCGCCGAGCAGCGCCAGGAGCACGCCAAGGAGTGCGAGGAGAATCACCGCGTAGCGGGAAAGCCCGCCTTCGTCGCCGGCCGAGCCGACGGCACCAAGCGCCCCCGCCTCGGCGCCGACGCCGGTGAGCGGCAAGCCGAGCCCGGCCAGCTGCTCGGAGAAGATCGCTGACAGGTCCGGGCTCGCCGCGATCACATCGTTTGCCGCACCGGCCTGCTCCTCCTCCAGGCTGAAGGCCGCGGATGAGGTCGAGTACGTATCTGTGAGCTCGCCGCGTCCCGGTGTCGGGTCGAACGGCAACCAGCCGAAGCCCGGGAACCAGACCTCGACCCAGGTATGTGCGTCACGGTCGGTGACGCTCCACTGGTCGAGCTCCTCGTTGTAGTCGCCGGTGACGAAGCCGGCCGCGACCCGCGCGGGCACTCCGAGGAGACGGAGCATCAGAGCCATGGAGCCGGCGTAGTGCTGGCAGTAGCCGCGCCGTCCCTCCAAAACGAACTCGGCGAGAGGTGGTTGGTCACCGGAGGGTGGATCTGGCCGCTCCTCGTACGTGAAGCCACCGGTGTTGCGGAACCATTGCTCAAGACCAACAGCCGCTGCATACGGGCTCGGCGCGTCCCCGATCACGTCAACGGCCTGCGCGTACAGGGCCGAGTGCTGCTGCAGCAGCAAGTTCTCGGTGTCTGTTGCGAACAGGTCGCGGACCTCCGCGTCGCGCTCGGCGCTGCCGAACGAGGGGAACGTCGTTCCGGGAACCACCTCGAGGTACTGGTCGAGCTCGCTCGAGTACGCGGCCGGAAGCTCGATGAGATCCCGCGGCGCGATGTCGGGCGCGTAGCTCCAGACCCGGTACGTCTGACCTTCCGCCAGGCCCTCCGGCAGGAACACAACGCCGCCGTCCGCGACCTCGACCGGAGTGTCCGGGCCAAGCCGCCAGCGAACTGGCTGCGGCGCCGCGATCAGGTGATTGTCGGCGAGCCCACCGACGGTGATGTCCTGCGCGACCCACGTTGTTTCATCCTGCGCTTCCGGCGGCAGCAGTGGATCATCGCTGAGGTCGAGCCGCCGCTGGCCCGCCTCCACAGGCACCGGATCATGGTCCTCGAGCCACCCGAAGCCGTTGTACTCATCTAACGTCGTCGCTCGCCAGTATGAACCCTCACTCAACCCTGAGACCGTGAGGACCACGGTCTCACTCTCGGGCCAGGGAAGAGGCGCGTAGCTCGTGTTCCAGACGTAGCGAACTCCGACCGTGTCACGCAGCTCCTCGTATGGTGTCCAACCCTGCCAGTTGAGGGCCGGCGCCTTCGCAACGGCCGGCGACATCGCGGCTCCAACGCCCACGAGCACCAGCACGCCACCGAGAACAGCTGCCTGTGCGAGTCCCGTGATCGAGCCGCGCCGCCGCCCGGCCACGAAGAGCACGAGCAGCACCGCCGCGAGAATGAGCGCACCGATTGCGAGCGAGTTGCCTCCAACCGTTGCGCGCAGCGTCGCGGGCCAACCAACACCCACCAGGAAGACGACGCCGGCCGGCACGATCCACCCCGCAGCCGCGAACGTTCCGGCGACTGCCGCGAAGCCGAAGATCGCGAACAACAAGATCGACTCCATCTCCGGGTGAGCGATCGCATCGAACGTCACGGCCGTCTCGTAGTACTCGCGGAGGCCGATCTCGATGCTCTCCCACACGGGTCCGAAGAACTCGCGTTCGGAGTCACCAGGCCGTGCGTCGAGCACGGAGCGATCGAATACCTCGCCAACGGCAACCAGACCTGCGGCGAGCAGCACCGGGACCCAGATCAGCGGCGCCCACGGGCGGCGAATGAGTAACGCAACAACGGCTGGGATCGCGGCGAGCCCAATCACGCGCAGGATGTCCTCCGTCGCGGCCCGCTCGACCTCCAGCCGCGTCCACGCCAGAGCGATCAGGGCGGCGAAGACGACGAAGAGCACCACGCCCCACGCGAGCTGCTCGAGTGTCGTCGCTTCGCGGCTACGCATGTGCGGCGACTGCCACCGGTGCAGATTCTGCGTCGTCAGCGCCGCCGAAGCCATCCTGATTGCCCAGGCGCTCGAACAGGTCGTCACCCCTGCGTACCACCGCCACGGGGATACCGGCGCGGTCGAGCCTGAGTAGTGCCGCGCGCGTCTCGGTGGGATGTTCCACGGGCGAGGCTGACGCCCCGGCGGCGAAGCTCCCCGGCTCGACGAGGACGACCGCCGTCCCCTGCCGGCCCGCCGCCCGGCGCGCCAAACGATCCGCGAGACGTGCCGTCAGAGCCGACGTCACGACCGTCAGGTCGAGCGCGTTGGACGCCGGCCCCGCTCCGTCCTCGAGCAGCCCGGCGAGGGCATGGCGTCCAGTGGGCTGACTACACGCGAGCAGCTCGAGAGCTCGTGGCCAGTCCGCAACGAGCGAGTGAATAGCCTGGTACTCGCGCGTGCGATCGTTGACCACAAGACCGGCTCTCTGTCCTCGCGCAGCATGTGCCTTGGCGATCGAAGCAGCGGCCCGTACGGCGACCTCGAACGACGACTCTCGGCCAGAACCGGTGACCGTCGCCTGCTCAGCGTCGAGAATCACGAGAGCCTCGTCACGTGGCGCATCCTCGAGCTCCTTGACCATCAGCTTCCCGCGCCGCGCAGACGTGGGCCAGTGGACCCGGCGTAGCGACTCCCCCTGTTCGTACTCACGTACGGAGTGGAGGTCGAAACCGGTTTGCCGCCGAAGCAGCAGCCGTTGACCGTCGGCCAGTCTCGAGCCCGTCTCCGAGAAGAGTCGAGGGAGCTCGACGACGTGCGGGTACACGAGCAGCGACCCTGGTTGGCGCACGCGCGTTTCACGCACCGCGAAACCGAACGGATCGCCTGCCTTGATGAGCGTCGGCTCGATGGTGTAGCGGCCACGAGGCACGTCTTCGAGCGTGTAACGCGCCGCGTAGCCTCGTTTGACGCGCTGGAACTCGAGCTCGTACTCACCCAGACCGTTCACGAGCTCGCTGCCCTGGAGCGAGGCGGCTGGCAACCCGACCGACGTCTCGACCCGGAGGCCGACGTCGACATCGTCGCCGTCAGTACGAGAGTCGCCGTCGAACTGACGGTGGAGCCCTCTTGGTCGGGCGAGAAGGTGCACCCACAGCGCCGCGAGAGCGACGGCGGCTACGAGACCGATGCCGACCGGATAGAGAGGCTTCGAGCCGAACAGCCACGCGATGAGATAGACGACCCCTCCGAGCGCGAGCGCGAGCTGCCCCTTGCCGGTCAACATGTCGAGTGCCTAGGACGGCACCGGTAGTCGACTCAGAATCTCCTCGACCAGATCGCCTGGCTCGAGCGCGGCAGCGCGAGCCTCGGGCGACAACAGGAGCCGGTGTCCAAGCACCGGACCGGCCACTCGTTTCACATCGGCCGGCGTGATGTAGCCGCGTCCCTCGAGCAACGCTCGGGCTTTCCCGACGCGCAGCAGCGTGATGCCGGCGCGCGGGCTTGCCCCCAAGAACAGGCGCCGATCGTCACGAGTGGACCGGAGAATTCTCGTCACGTACTCGCCGACGCTCGGCTCGACGTACACGCGTCTCGCGACGTCGATCGCCGTCAGCACATCCTCGGCGCTCGCGACAGGCTCGAGCTCGTCGAGGGGCGTGGTCTCCGATTGCTCGATCACCATCTGGGCCTCTTCGGTGAACTCCGGATAGCCGATCGAGACGCGAAGCGCGAACCGATCGAGCTCGGCCTCGGGAAGCGCGTATGTGCCCTCGTACTCGATCGGGTTCTGAGTCGCCATCACCATGAACGGCGGTGCGAGACCGTATGAAGCGCCGTCCACGGTGACTTGCAGCTCCTGCATGCACTCGAGCAGCGCCGCCTGCGTCTTCGGCGAGGCGCGGTTGATCTCATCGATCAGGAGGAGGTTGGTGAAGACCGGACCCGGCCGGAACTCGAACTCGCCGGTCTGCTGGCTGAAGACGTTGACACCCGTGACGTCAGACGGGAGCAGGTCCGGCGTGAACTGAATCCTCGAGAAAGAACACCCGACCGACCGTGCCAGAGCCTTCGCGAGTGTCGTCTTGCCGACTCCTGGAAAGTCCTCGATGATCAGGTGCCCTTCGGCGATCAGGCTGAGCGCCGTGAGCTCCAGGGTCTCGGCTGGCGCACGCATCACGCGGGCCAGGTTGTCGACGACGCGCTCGACAGTCGCACGAGACGCCGCAAGATCACCGGGCGCCGGCGATCGGAGATGGTGCTCGGCAGTTAGTTCTTCCGTCATGACGGGGCGAGGAGCGGGGCCACGCAGTCGAGGATAGCCACAGCACAGTCCTCCTTTGACCGTTTACGTACGTGCGTCTCGCCCTCAGGTCCGATCAGCACGAGCTCGTTCTCATCGACGTCGAATCCCACATCGTTACGGGATACGTCGTTGAAGGCAATGAGGTTCACGTTCTTACGCTGCCGCTTCTCACGCGCCGCCGCAAGTCCCGGCTCGCCCTCATCCGCCGCGAAGCCGACCAGAACCTGCCCCGGTCGCCGTCGGCGGCCGAGCTCCATCAGGACGTCTTCCGTGCGCTCCAGCGTCACCGTCCAGGCGGCGTCGTCTTTCTTCTTCTTCTGTTGCCCGGGTGAGCTCGGGCGGTAGTCGGCGACGGCCGCCGCCATAACGATCAGATCGGCGCGTTCACGCGCGAACGTCTCCTCTGCCAGTTCAGCGGCGCTTGCCACCTCCACGACCTCGACGCCGGGCGGTGGCGGCAACGAGACGTTGGCGGCGATCACGGTCACCGTCGCGCCACGCCGGGCCGCCTCGGCGGCGACGGCGTAGCCCATCCGTCCGCTCGAGCGGTTGCCGAAATAGCGAACAGAGTCGAGCGCTTCGCGCGTTCCGCCAGCGGTCACGAGTACTGAGCGGCCACGCCACTCGTCGTCCACGCTCCTGCCGAGCACTGACCGGCACACGTCGACGATCTCACTCGGCTCGCTCATCCGGCCGGCGCCAACCTCGCCCTCCGCTAGCTCACCCACCGCCGGGCCGACTAGCCGGACGCCCCTGCCGACGAGCAGCTCGACGTTGTGTTGTGTAGCGGCGTGCTCCCACATCCGCGTGTTCATGGCCGGGGCGGCCACGATGGGCCCTGGAAAGGCGAGCGCGAGCTGGGTAAGGACGTTGTCGGCGATGCCGGTCGCGAGCTTCGCGAGCGTATTGGCCGAGAGCGGCGCGATCAGCAACAGATCGGCATCCGCGAGGTGCGGATAGAGATCGTCCGGCGCCGGACGTCGCGCGAGCGCCTCAAGCGTTCGAGTGCCAATGAACCGTTCCGCGCCCTTCGTCAGGAGGGGCGTGACGTCGTCGCCTGCCTTGACGAAGAGCCGAACGATCTCGCCGCTCTTGTATGCGGCGACGCCGCCGGTGACGCCGATGATCACATGCGCCATGTGTGCTCCAGACTCGGGGCCGCCCTGTCAGCGCGACGCTACCGCGCCGGCGCCGCTAGCTGTCGTCGGCCAGCTTGATCTTGCCGGTCGCGATCTCTTCGAGTGCGATCGTCAGGTAGTTCTTGGATCGCGTCTCGACGAGTGGCGGTGGTGATTCGTCGAACGTTCCTTCACCGAGCTGATGGTGATAGTTGTTCAGCTGCCGCGCGCGCTTCGCGGCCATAACCACAGCGCCGTAGCGCGATTCGCCGGCGTTCGTCACAACTTTGTCTACACGTAGTCTCGTCATATTCGATTCATTGTAGCGGCTCGCCTGGGCCTGACCCAGGCCCTCACCGGGCCGGACGCGGTGCGGCGGCCGACCTCTCGCGGTCGGCAATCGCCACGATCTCGTCGGCAGCGCGCTCGATCGCGTCGTTGACGACGACGACGTCGAAGTCGGAGGCTTCGTCCATCTGGCGACGAGCAAGCGCGAGGCGCTCATGGATCTCGCCGGCGCTCTCGGTCGCCCGTTCCGTAAGGCGTCTGTCGAGCTCCTCGAAGCTCGGCGAGGCGATGAAGATCGTTACTGCACGCGGGTCACGGCGCTTTACCGCGCGCGCTCCCTGCGTCTCGACTTCGAGGACGCAGCTCCGCCCGTCATTCAGGATCCGCTCGATCTCACGCTCCAGGGTGCCGTAGCGATGACCAGACACGTAGACGACGTGCTCGTAGAACGCCCCTGCCTCGAGCGCGGCGTCGAACTCCTCATCGGCCATGAAGTAGTAGTCCTCGCCGTCGACCTCGCCGGGCCGGCGTTTCCGAGTCGTCGCCGAGACGGCGATCTCGAGCTCGGACCGACGTGCGATCAGTTCCTTGATGAGCGTTCCCTTGCCGGCACCGGATGGCCCGGTAACGACGAACAGCGTCCCGGCGGGTGCCTCATGCCGCTGCCCGGATGTCGAGTGTTCGCTCAGCGTCGCAGGAGACCTACGAGCTCCGCTCGTTGCCGCTCCGAGAGTCCACCCACTGTCTTCGACTGGCTGATCCGGCAGTGTTTGAGAAAGCGGGCCGCCTTCACGCGTCCGAACTTCGGCACCGCGAGCAGGATGTCGAACACCTTCGCGGTGCCGACGTACTCGGGAGGGTTGTCGAGCAACTCGTCGATCCGCACGTTCCCAGCTTTGAGCTCCTTCTTCAGGCTGGCCCGGCGAACGCGAACCTCGTTCGCGCGACGCAAAGCTTCCATTCTCTGGTCGAGCGAACGGGACGGCGCAGTCGTTTGAGATTTTGTGGCCGTCACGGTGGCGGATTGTAGGCAACTGCGGGCCAGCCTTCAAGAGGAGTGTTACAAGCTAACGGGCTCTGTCGCCATGATAGGCAACAAACCGTGCTCTTCCTGCGGCCCGACCGGCGCGTTCGGGCGAGGAGAAGCGAGGCCGTGAGCCCGCCGGAACGCGTCGTCGGTTGACGCGAATCCGCGGCGTCTCGCCGAGGCGTCGAGCTCGACGCGGACACGCTCTGCCGCCGCCGGATCGGCGAAGAGCACGGTGCCGAGCGCGACATCCGACGCCCCCGCGGCAACGAGCGCGAGAGCGTGCTCGCCGGTCTCGACGCCCCCCATGCCGACGATCGGAAGGTCACTCGCCTGCGCGCACGCGTAGACGGCGGCGAGCGCGACCGGCCGCAGCGCGGGACCCGAGAGGCCGCCAGTTGCGGTCGCCAGGATCGGCTCGAGCGTGCCGCGATCAAGCACGAGCCCGCGCAGGGTGTTCGTGAGCGAGAGACCGTCAGCGCCGGCGTGCTCGGCTGCACGAGCAACGGCCGTGATGTCCGGCAGCGCCGGTGAGAGCTTCGCGTACAGCGGTTTCGAGGTCGCTGCGCGCGCGGCCGCCACGATCGAGCTCGCCTCATCTGCCGGCGCTGTGACATTCGGACAGGAAACGTTCAGCTCGATCGCCTCAATAGACGCGTGAGCGTCGAGGATTGCGCAGCAGTGAGCGAAGCCTTCGGCTGAGAACCCGCCCACGGATACCCACAGCACGACCCCGAGCGCCTCGATCCGAGGCAGGTGGTCGCGCACGAAAGCGTCGATGCCTGGATTCGCGAGGCCAATCGAGTTGAGCATGCCGACGTCGGCCTCGGCGATGCGAACAGGATCGTTGCCCGCCCGCGGGAGTGGCGTGACCGTCTTCGTCACGAAGACATCGAGGGAACGGGCTACCTCGGGTACGGCGAGTGCGTCGAGACACCCTGACGCGTTCAGGATGCGCGTCATGCCGCCACCCCCGCCTCCGGCGCCGTGCGCGCTTGAGCTGGGGAGAGAGCGTCGCCGCAGTGTTCGTATAGACGGCTCGCGCGCACGGTCGGTCCCTCCAGACACAACCGCTTCAGCTCTCCGTCGATCGGCACAACGCACCCGTAACACGCCCCGTACCCACACGCCATCGGAGCTTCATGTGCGAGCCAGGCGTGGGAAGCGAGCCGAGCCACGGCCTCGAGCATCGGCTCGGGCCCGCACGCGAGCGGCGTGGCCTCTGGGCTGGCGACGAGTAGATCGGCCAATGGCTCGGTCACGCGGACAGGGTCGATCACGACGTCGGCTTGCGGCACGAGCTCGGCCGCCACTGCATGGGCGTCCGAGCGAAAGCCAAGCAGGGCTGGGGGTCGGCCCAGCGTCTCGCTGAGATACGGAAGCGGTGCGATTCCGATCCCGCCGCCGACGAGCACGGGACGTGTCGCGTCGAGCGGAAAGCCATGGCCGAGCGGACCGAGCACCGCGACCTCGTCGCCGCGCCGAAGTCGTGCCAGGGTCTCCGTTCCCGTCCCGATCGGGTCGATCAAGAAACCCAATTCGCCGGCCGCCGCGGTGCACAGGCTCATCGGTCGTGGAAGCAGAAGCCCCTCGGCGCGAAGCATGAAGAACTGCCCGGGAAGTCCCGGGTCGATCGGGCCGCGCTGGACGCGTAGGAGCGTGTACATGCCCACGCACTCAGTCGCTCGCACGCGGAGTGCGACGCTACGCGTGCTCATGCCGCGTACGCGAGTTGTCCGCCAGCGATGGTCATGACGACTCGGCTCGTCAGCTGCTGCCCGAGCAGCCACGAGTTGGCCGAGCGGGAACGGAAGCCATCCGCTTCGACCCGCCACTGCTGCTCGACATCGACCAGAGCCAGGTTGGCGGGTTCACCCACAGCGATCCGCGGCGGCGCGAGCGAGAAGATCCTTGCCGGCCCCGAGGTCATTCGCTCGATGAGCACCTCGAGCTCCAGAACACCGGGCAACACCAGCTCGCTGTACAGGACGGCGAACGCTGTCTCGAGACCGGTGACGCCCATGGGGGCCTCCTCGAACGGCAGCTCCTTCTCATGGAGCGCATGCGGCGCGTGGTCCGTCGCTATCGCTTCGATCGTTCCGTCGCGCAGCGCACCGAGCAGCGCCTGCCGGTCGGCTTCGCTACGAAGTGGCGGGCTCATCTTGAAGTTCGTGTCGAGACTCCGAATCGCCTCGTCCGTCAGGCAGAGGTGGTGCGGTGACACCTCCCCGCTCGCACCGATCCCCACGTTCCGCGCTCGGCGGAGAGCGTCGACGGACTCGTGCGCCGACAGATGCATGAAGTGAAGCGGGCGACCCTCGTACTGCGCGAGCGCGATGTCGCGCTCGACCATCACACTCTCGCCAATCGATGGCCACCCGCCGATGCCGAGCTCCGCCGAGACCGCGCCCTCGTGCATGTGTCCACCGGCGGTGAGGGTCGGCTCTTCCTCATGGAGCGACAGAACCCGCCCAGCCGCGGCCGAGTACTGGAGCGCTCGGCGCATGAGGCCCGCCGACCGCACCGGGAGGCCGTCGTCGGTGAAGCCAACAGCCCCGTGTTCGGCGAGCTCAACCATGTCACTGAGCTCCTCGCCGGCCAGCTCACGGGTGATCGACGCAAAGAAGCCGACCGGGATCTGAGCGTGCGTCTTCGCCTCGTCGACCAACGCGCCGAGAACCGCGGCGGAGTCGACGACCGGATCAGTGTTCGGCATGGCAAGGATGGCGCAGTAACCGCCCGCCGCAGCGGCCGCCGTCCCGCTGGCTATGTCCTCCTCGTCCTCTCGCCCGGGGGTCCGCAGATGGACGTGAGGATCGACGAAACCAGGCGTGAGGAGCAGGCGAGGCCGGGGCGCGCGCGCCGGCTCGAGCGCAGTGATCACGCCGCCTTCGACCGTGACGTCGAGTGACTCGTCGATCTGCTCGAGCGGATCGACGACGCGCGCGCCAGCCACGACGATGTCGACGGGCTCCGTGCTGCGACACCAGAGACTGGCGCCGCCGACCGCTAGAGCCATCGTCCCGCGCTCATGCTCGCGCTGCTCGACATCACGCAACCTCGCGAATCGCGCTCGGAGCAACTGCCGCGACCGGTCCGCCCGTAAGGAGGTCATAGAGCACCGCCATCCTCACGACGAGGCCACTGCGTACCTGACGTTGAATCATCGATTCTGGCGAGTCGGCGACCTCAGGCGTGATCTCGACGCCCCGGTTGATAGGGCCCGGGTGCATGACGCGCTGACCGCTCGCGAGGCGCTCGGCGGTGACGCCCCAGCGCGCCGTGTACTCGCGCAGCGAGGAGACGAAGTTCGCGCCCGCTTGCATGCGCTCCCGCTGCATGCGCAAGACGTAGACGACGTCGGCGTCGCGAATCACGTCGATATCGTGCGACACCTCGCACCCGAGTGCCTCGATGCCGCGCGGAATGAGCGGCGGCGGACCGACGAGCGTCACGTGCGCTCCCATCAGTACGAGCGCCTGGACATTCGATCGAGCAACGCGCGAGTGCAGAACGTCCCCCACAATCGCGACGTGGAGGCCTTCGATACTGCCGAACTCCTCGTCCATCGTGAAGAGATCGAGAAGCGCTTGCGTCGGATGCTGGTGCTTGCCGTCGCCGGCGTTGACAACATGGGCATCCACGTGCCGCGCAACGACGTTTGGCGCGCCGATGCTCGCGTGGCGGATGACGACGATGTCCGGGTCGTACGCACCCAGCGTTAGCGCAGTGTCCTTGAGCGACTCGCCCTTGTCGGCTGACGAGCCGGAAGACTTGATCGACATCACGTCCGCGGAGAGACGCTTCGCGGCGAGCTCGAAGCTCGCCGAGGTCCGCGTCGACGGTTCGTAGAACAGGTTGACGACGGTCCTCCCTCGTAGAGTCGGGAGCTTCTTGACATCTCGATCGAGGGACGTCGCGAACGTTCGGGCCAAGCCGAGCACGCGCTCGACATCGGGCCGACCGAGATCCTTGATCGAGATGAGGTGGCGCCGGTTCGATCGTGAAGGAGGCAGTAACTCGTCCCGCATGAGCGGTCGTAGCGATGTCTGTTCAGGCATCGTCGTCCTCCTCCCGGACGAGGACGACGCTGTCGATCTCGTCAACCTCGACCAGCTGGACATGGACACGCTCGCCGCGCGCGGTAGGCAGGTTCTTGCCGACGTAGTCGGGGCGGATGGGCAGCTCGCGATGACCGCGATCGGCGATGCAGGCGAGCTGCACGCGCGCCGGTCGACCGTATGAGAAAAGCGTCTCGATCGCGGCCCGGGCGGTGCGTCCCGTGTACATGACGTCATCGACGAGCACGCACGTCATCCCCTCGAGGGGGAAGTCGAGCCTGGTTGCCTTCACAACCGGCTGGACGGCGGGCGTCGTACCGTTGATCCGTACGTGCAGATCGTCTCGATGAAACGTGATGTCGATCGTGCCGAAGTGCGGCTCGACATCGGCAAACTCGCCGATCAGCCGGCGCAGCCGCTGCGCGATCGGGACGCCTCGCGTATGGATGCCAACGAGAGCGACGCGCGTTAGATCAGCATTCCCCTCGACGATCTCGTGCGCGATGCGAGCGATCGTGCGGCGCAGCGCTTCACCGTCGAGCAGGGTCTTACCGACCAGTTCCTGTGCAGCCACGAACGTTCTCCTTTCCGGCCTCTCTGGACCGAGTTAAAGGTCTCCGGGAAACTAGCAGCCCTCCCGGCTGCGCCTCGACACAGCTCCCCCAGAGGGTCACAATCCGATCGGTGACTTCGATCAAGACATCAGTCCCTCGCACGGTGCACGTCGTCACCGACATGGGCGACATCGCCCCCTGGGAAGCGTCGTGGCGGGACATGGCCGAGCAGCGCGGCAACCCGTTCATCACTCCGGACTGGTACCGGAGCTGGCTCCAGCACTATCAGGAGGATGGTGAGCCGTTCGTCATCATCTCGGGCGATCGCGACGGCACGTGCGACGGGGTGCTGCCGCTCGTGCGCACCGGCAACTCGGTGCTCAGATTCGCAGGCGCCGATCTTGGCGATCAGTTCCACCCCGCGTGCCGGGACGCGGACGAGCGCCGGTTCGCGGCTGGGGCCTGTCAGGCGCTCCACGAACACCGCAAGTCATGGTCGACCGCAGTGCTTCACGGAACCGACGTCGACTCGGGCTGGCTCGCGGGGTTGCGAGAGTCAGCGCCGCCGCTCGCGGTGGTCACGGGCCCCTCCACGGCCATGCCATACGTCGACCTGCGGGAGCTCGACTGGGACACGTTTTGGGCGGCACGTAGCCGCAAGCTCCGGAAGTACGTCCGCTCGCGAACGAACCAGGTGGCGAAAGAACATCGATCCGCGTTCCGCCGAGCGGATGACCCCGATCGCCTGAGCGAGGACATGTCAACGATGTTCGATCTACACGAACGGCGCTTCGGCGAGGCCTCCCTGCTCCTTGATCCGACCGCTCAGGCGTTCCATCGCAGCTTCGCGGAGGCTGCCAACCGACATGGCTGGTTGCGCCTCGTCTTCATGGAGATCGATGACGAACCTGTTGCCGCTTCGTACGGGTGGAATCTCGGGGGCCGCTACGGCGACTACAACGGTGGCTTCGATCAGGCGTGGTCAAAAACGAGCGTCGGACTCCTGCTGATGGTTCACACTCTCCGGCGGGCGTTCGATGAGCAGGCCGACGAGTACGACTTCCTGCTGGGTGACGAGCCCTACAAGTCGCGGTTCACGGAGCAGCAGCGCGAGGTCGCGACGGTGATCATGGGCCCGCGCCTGAACCCGCAGCGCCTCGCCTTCTCGGCCCAGGTGAAGCTCCACAGCCTGACAAGCCGGCTCCCAGGGTGGGCGAGAGGCCGTCTCCGCCGATCGATCCACCCGCTGCTCCGCCGCCTGCCTACTACTCGAAGCGCCTGACGATGACCGCGCACGCAGGTTCTGAGGTCGTCACCGATGTCCACGCCGACATCGGCGAGATCTCATCGGAATGGGACACCCTCGCTGATCAGGTGGGTGCCATTCCCTTCGCGAGGCCAGGTTGGTTCAAAGCCTGGCTGGCGACGTTCGGTACCGGTACGCCGATGATCGTGTCGGCGCGCCGCGAGGGCCGGCTCGTGGGCGTCCTGCCACTCGAGGAGCTGAACGGCCGGCGCCGGTCGATGGCCAACTTCCATTCGCCGCGGTTCGAGCCGCTCGCCGTCGACGCCGCAGCTGCGGCCGCTCTCACCGAGGGCGCTCTTGGCTCGCGCAGGCTGTCACTTTCGTTCATCGAGACCAGGAGTAAGACGCTGGCGACGATAACGCGTCAGGCACGAGCGGTGGGCTACGACGTGCGGATACGAGACGCCGAGGAGTCACCGGAGGTCGCTATTGCCGGAAGCTGGGACGAGTACTTCCCGACGGTCTCGAAGAACATGCGGAGAGAGTTCCGGCGCCGTCAGAAGCGGCTCTCCGAGGTAGGCGAGCTCGAGTTCGAGACGCATGACGGTTCGACGGACGCCGAAGCCCGAGTACGGGAGGCCTTCGCAGTAGAGGCGAGGTCGTGGAAGGGTGCCGCCGGCACTGCCGTCGCCGTCGCCGGCAGCCAGCTCGAGTTCTACCTGGACGTCGCGAACTGGGCTGCCGAGCGCGGTTGGCTCCGGATCTGCCTGCTCCGGCTCGACGGCCAGGCGATCGCATCAGATTTCGCACTCGAGGTCGACGGCGTCTTCTACTCCATCAAGGGTGGCTACGACCCCGCTTTCGGCGAGTATTCGCCGGGGCGACTGATGGACGGTCTCGAGATCCAACGGGCCCACGAGATTGGCCTACGGCGGTTCGAGTTCGGCGGAGATGCAGAACACCACAAGCTGCAGTGGCGCCCGCAGTCGCGGCCGCTCGTGCGGTTCGACGCATTCGCACCGACGCTTGCAGGGCGGCTCGACTGCCTCGTGGCCGTCCACGGACGGAGACCGGCGAAAGCCCTCCGAGCCGCGGGCAGACGCGCTCGCGGTCGGGGGACGCACTGAGGCGGCGCCGCCTCAGCTACGAGCAACGCCAACGTACTCGCGAGCCTTGCGCCAGAGCCACGGCAGCTCATCTCCCCTCGGCACCAGCGCCCGAAGCGGCACGTGCAGGATTCTCGAGAAGACGACTGAGACGGTCACGCCGCCCAGCGTGAACGCCAGCGTTGCTGCGATCGCTGCTCCGAGACCGCCCCAGATTGGCACGAGCACAAGATTGAGCGCGATCGAGGCGATCAGCGCCGTGGCCTCGGCCGCACTCGCCTGAAGCGGCTTGCGCTGCGCGATCAGCGCGTTCCCGAGCAGGAAGACGGCCGCCACGCCGACCGAGCTGAGCGCGAGCACCCGGAGGTCGTCGATCGAGCCTCGGAACTCCTCGCCGAAGATCGTGACACACAGGATCGGCGCGGCCACGATCAGCACGACGGTGATGGCGATTCCGAGAACCGCTGCGACGCGGAAGATCCGCGCGGCGAACTCTCCAGCCTTGTCGCGCGCCGCTCGAACGAGATCGGGCCGCTGGATCATCGAGAGCACGCCGGGCAGGTAGTGAATGACCTCGGCCCACGCGACAGCGACGCTGTACAGACCGAGCTCCTTCGAACCTGCGAGGCTGCCGACGATCCACTGGTCAGCGCGCGTGTTGCCGACCGCGAGCGTTCGGCCCAGATGGGCTTTGACGCCAAAGACGAGGGCTCGACGCCCGACCGACACGCTCGGTCGCCCGAAACCGGCGTGCGTCGCGACGTAGCCGATGAGGATCGAAACGCTCAGCACCTGTCCGCCGACCCAGGCGGTGATTGCAGTCGTCACCGTGAGGTCACCTGTCAGCGCCATCACGCCGTTCGCCATCACCGTTGTGATCGGACCTGCGAGCCACGCGACGTTCGTGGCGACGAACGCGTAGTCGGCCTGAACGAGCAGGTTGAGACACCAGCGGAGAATCCCGAGCGGAATCGCGGCGAGCGCGATCCAGACGACCTCGCGGTCGAGCTCTCCGGTGAAGCCCGGAATCAGGTCGGCGAGCGCGGCGACCAAGACGGCAGCGAGCAACCCGAAGACGGCCGAGAAAATCAACGAGTTCGTCGCGAGTTTCGGCCTCAGCTCCGAATGCGCGCCGGCCAGGTTCGCGTTGGCGTCGGGAATCCCCACCAGCGCCAGCTGCGCTGACAGGGTCGCGATGGTGACTAAGAACGCCATCTCGCCTCGCCCGGTGGCGCCCAAGGTGCGCGCGACAATCAGAACGCTGACAAGCGACAGCACGGAGACGGTCAGGTGCGTCCCGTACGTCGCCATCGCTGCTCCGAAGAGCGACGGCCTCTGTCCGCTCGTGTTCCCGCCCCCCAAAACGCGGCTCTAGTCGTCCGCGTAGCGTCCGTCGGTCGCCTCGACGGCACCAGCAGCCGGAGGCCGGCCGGCCCATCCGGCACCGATAGACGCGCTTGGTAAAGCGATCGCGCTGATCACAACGTTCTCATTATCGGTGAGAACCGGAGAAGCCGTGACGGCGGAGTGAGCGCTTCGTTTCCGTTCGGCATCCCGTCCTGGGGTGTTCCGATTTCCATCGACCGACGTTTTCGATAACAATGCCGCAATGCGGGAGGACCAACCCTATGGGGGGAAAGCAAGATCATGCGGCAACGGAGCGATGCGACTTCGGTCGATGCGGACGCTAGTCCGTACCTAGAACTAGGGCACGAACTCGAGCGGAGTCGGCGCTACGAGCGATCATTTGCGCTCGTCCGCATTCGCGTGGACAGCGCGAAAACTAGCTCCGGCAACGGCACGGCAAGCGACCTCGTTGGTCGGCTGGAGACCAACATGCGATCCATCGATCGCGTGTGGGCCATGGACGGCGATCTGATCTACCTCCTACCCGAATGTGATCGGGAACGGGCTGCCGGATTCGTCAGGAGACTCGAGGACATCGCCGGAAGCACACTCTCGGCCACGGTGGCATCGTTCCCGGAAGACGGCGTTACAGGCGGGTCGTTGATCGCTCTCCTGAGCGACGGGGCCGACGCCGGCGAATCGGTGGACTCCGAGAACGGTCACAACG
>JAUVPB010000151.1 GCA_030598925.1 Actinomycetes bacterium | reverse complement strand
CGGCCATTGGCACTGGCACTACAACAGCGCCGCGCGGTACGAGCTGCTCCTGCCGAAGGGCAAGAAGCGCGTGAGCGGGAAGATCGGCTTCTGCATGTTCGACACGTACGACTTCGCCGGCAAGGAGACGTACTTCCGAGGGAGCGGCACACAGAGCAACGACTGGTGCAGACCGAAGCTCCCAGGCGCGAACTTCGTGCGCATGGGCATCTCTCCCGGCGTTGGCGACTACTACGCGGCGCAGCTAGCCGACCAGTGGATCGACGTGACCCGGCTGAAGCCGGCGACCTACGTGCTCCGAGCGGTCGTAAACCCCGGGGCACGACTCGTAGAGAGCGACATGACGAACAACACGCTCGAGGAGTCCCGCACGATTCCGGGCACGACCGCCCACTCCCTTGCGGCGTCGGTGCCTCGCAACGCATCGATCGCCTTCACGCTCGGCGGCGGGATCGTCGCTCCCGAGATCCATGCGTTCGCCGGCTGGGCGAAGAGTGCGAGCGGCGAAGTGTGCCAACTGCGCTTCCCCGAGTGTTACGTCACTGCGGATCCCGGTGCGCTCACGTTCGTCATTACGAAGCCGCCGGAGCACGGGACGGTATCGACCGGCTCATCGAGCGGCACAACCGCGATCGCCACGTACACGCCTGACCCGGGCTACGAAGGTCGGGACTCTTTCAGTTACGTGAGCGTCGATACGCGCCGGCTCGCCAGCAATCCGGCAACGGTGACGGTCGGCGTCGGCGACCGACCCGTCGTGATCGCGGCTCCGGTGCTGAGGGGAACGCTCGCGCTGGGTGCCAGCCTGACCGCACTGCCGGGAACCTGGATCGCCCCGGACACGATGTCCATCGGCTTCCGGTACCAGTGGCAGCGGTGCGGCAGCAAGGGCGGCAACTGCGCGGACATCAGCAAGGCAAGGAAGGCGACGTACCGCGTTGTACGGGCGGATCTCGGCAGACGATTGCGCGTGCTCGTCACCGCCTCGACGACGGCCGCGGCAAGTGAAGCAAGTTCGCGGCGGAGCTCTCGGGTGGCGCGCTTCGCGACGCTACGCGGCACGCAGTTCGACGACGTTCTCCTCGGCAATCGGCTCTCCGAGCGCATCGACGCGGGCCGCGGCTCTGATGTCATCCGCGGTCGTGGAGGCAACGACGTGATCAACGGGGGCCCCGGAGATGACCGCATCTTCGGCGGGCTCGGCGTCGACAGGCTGCGGGGCGGCCCCGGCAATGACCACATCGTCAGCAGGGACGCTCGGATCGACATCGTGACGTGCGGCTCCGGGTTCGACGTGGTGATCGCCGACCGCAAGGACCGCGTCGCCAGCTCCTGCGAACGCATCAGCCGGGCGTAGCGGTACCGGCCAGACGGGCTCGGCCGCAACACGGCGCCGCCCGACACCGCCTAAGGCTAACCCTATAGTTGAGCCTTAGCTCAATCCCCCGGGCCGGCGGGCGCGAGGCAGGGATCTTTGCACGTGTGTGGAAATCCGAGCCGCGGGGAGCCTCATACGGCTGGGGAGTTGCCGCAGGCTTCTCAGCCACCTCCCATGCAGGGGCTCCCCGCACTTCTCTTCACCTCGTCGGGTAGGTTCCCGACACACCGTGGCAGGACCATCCAGGTTCTGCCTGGTCCGACACGCCGCGAGGCTACGCAGCCATCACTCACGACCCACCATTTCAGCCACGCCGGAGCATGATCTTCATCGCGGGCACGCACCCGGAGATGTTCCCGAAAGCCCTGGGCGCCGGCGCCGACATGGTGTGCGTGGACCTCGAAGACGCCGTCGCGCCGCAGCATAAGGACGAGTCGCGCGCGAAGACGCTCGCACTGTTCGACGAACCGCAGGCGAACGACGGCGTGGAGCGTGTCGTGCGGATCAACCCGCTGCGCACCCCCGAGGGAATCGCCGACCTCGCCGCCGTCTGCGGCCACGCCTCGCCGCCGAGCGGTCTGATGATGACCAAGGCGCACTGTCCCGATGACGTGAGGGTCGTCGCCGACCTTCTCGATGCTTCAGGCCACGACCGCGTGCGCCTACACGTCATCATCGAAACGACAGGCGCTCTGGCCTCGAGTTACGAGATCGGCCAGGCCTCGGGCCGGCTCGATTCCCTGCTGTTCGGAGGCGTCGACATGGCGGCGGAGCTCCGCGTGGAACCCACCTGGGACGCTCTCTTGTACGCGCGCTCGCGCGTCGTGCACGCGGCGGCGGGGGCCGACCTCGACCTGATCGACGTGCCGTTCCTTTCGCTCGACGACGAGAGCGGGCTCGAGCAGGAGGCGTCAGCAAGCCGCGCACTCGGTTTTACCGGCAAGGCGGCGATCCACCCGAGGCAGATCCCAGTCCTCAACCGCATCTTCAGTCCGGCACCGGAACTCGTCGAGCGGGCCCGCCGCATCATCGCCGAGTTCGAGAGGGCAAACACCGGCCTCGTGGTCTTCGAGGGCAAGCTGCTCGAGCGCCCCGTGCTGCGATCCATGTACCGCATAGTCGCGATCGCCGAGCGCATCGAAGAGACTCGTCCCGCGGACCACGACGACTAGCCGGAGCGGCACCGACGTCAGCGGTATGACGTCGGCTAGCCGGGGTTGCTCGACGGCGCAGGCGGCTCGGCCGGCGGCTGCGGCTGCGACCCGTCCGCGACCGGCGTCGCCACGGGTGCTTCAACGGTGCGACCCTCCGCGGGCAGAGCTGCCGGCTCTGACGCCGGTTGCGGCGGCGCCGGCTGCTCGTCGGCCTCCTGGTCGCTGTGATAGGCGCTCTTCACCTCGCCGGGGGTATCGCCGATCGCGTCCTTCAGCTCACGGCCCGATTCGCCGACCGAATCCTTGAACTCCCGCAGTCCTCGGCCCAGCCCTCGACCCATCTGGGGCAAACGGCTCGACCCGAACAGCAGCAGGAGGACGGCGACGAGGATCAGAATCTCCCAGATGCCGACACTGCTGAAGATCGCAAGGAACATCCGATCCACCGTAGCAGCTTCCGCTCGACGAGAAAAGACTCCCCGACGGGGTACGTTGCGACGCCGCAGCGCCGGTAAGGTGGCCCTTACAACCTTCCCCTGCCATCTTCCTAGTAAGGTGGCCCTTACAACGTGTCGATGATCACCGTCAACGGAGTCAGCAAGTCGTTCGGCGACGTCCAAGCCGTGCGCGAGGCGCACCTCGAGGTCGCATCGGGCGAGATCCTGGCGCTGCTCGGACCGAGTGGCTGCGGCAAGACGACGCTGCTCCGCCTACTCGCCGGGTTCGAGGAGCCTGACGAGGGAGAGATCGCGCTCGACGGCCGGCCGGTCGCGAGCCCTCACGGCTCGGTCGCGCCAGAGGAGCGGCACGTCGGCATGGTCTTCCAGGACTACGCCCTCTTCCCCCACCTCGCGGTGTCGGACAACGTCGGCTATGGCATCCCGCGGGCGGAACGTGAGCGACGTGTCCCGGCAGTCCTCGCGGTCGTGGGCCTCTGCGGGCTCGGCGAGCGGTACCCGAACGAGCTCTCAGGTGGGCAGCAGCAAAGGGTCGCGCTCGCCCGCGCACTCGCGCCCGGCCCGAGCGTGATCCTCCTGGATGAGCCCTGGAGCAACATCGACCCGCTCCTTCGCGCCTCGATGCGCGACGAGCTCGCCCGCGTGCTGCGCTCGATCGGTGTCACGGTCGTTCTCGTGACGCACGACCGGGAGGAAGCGTTCTCGCTCTCGGATCGCATCGCGCTGATGCACGACGGTGAAATCGTGCAAAGCGGTGTGCCCGAGGACCTCTACCACTCACCGTCGACTCGCTGGGCAGCGGCCTTCGTCGGGCCCGCCAACTTCATCCCCGGCTACGTCGCAAACGGTCACGTCGAGACGCCGCTCGGGAAGTTTCCGCTGCGTGCGCCACACGAGCGAGCGAACGTCGACGTGCTGATTCGCCCGGAGACGCTCGCGCTCGAGCCCGATCCACGCGGACCCGCGCAGGTTGTACGACGCGAGTTCAGAGGCCACGACGTGTTCTATGGACTCGAACTCGATGATGGAACGGCACTCGTGTCGCAGCGACCGTCGACCGAGTCGGCACGGCTCGGTGACCGGGTCAAGCTGCTCCCGCACGAGGCGCCCGTGACGGTCTTCTCCTCCAGCTAGCAGCCGCACAGCTACCTGCTGCCAGACAAGACGACCCCCGCTCAGTCTTGATCAGTACGACCAGCTCAGCCATTCGAGCCAGCCCCCGCGCACTATTCCGTGTAAGGCCAACCTTACGAAACTAGACTTGGTAGCGTTGTAAGGTCGACCTTACAATCCGATCGGAGTCCCTCGTGCCAACTTCCGCTGTCTCGCGTCTGCAGGTTCGCTCGCAGATCGCCCTTTTCATGGCTGTCCTGTTCACTGTGCTCTTCGCTACGGCAGCGTGCGGCGGCGGCGACTCCGCCGATGATGGCGAGAAGATCACGGTCTACTCGGGCCGCGAAGAGGAGATCGTCGAGCCCCTGTTCGAGCAGTTCACCGACGCCACCGGCATCGAGGCGGAGGTGCGCTACGGCGGCAGCGCCGAGCTGACGGCAACCCTGCTCGAAGAGGGAGATCGCACACCGGCCGACGTGTTCTTCGCGCAGGACGCAGGCAGCCTCGGCGCGCTGGCCGACGCTGGCCTGCTCGCACCGCTGCCCAGGAGTGTCCTCGACCGCGTCGACCCGCGGTTCCGCGACGCCGAAGGCCTGTGGACCGGCACATCTGGGCGCTCGCGCGTCGTCGTCTACAACACCGACGCGCTCACGGCAACCGACCTGCCGCCGGACATCTGGAGCGTTGTCGACCCGAAGTGGCGCGGCAAGCTCGGGCTGCCACCCACGAACGGCTCCTTCCAGGCCTTCGTCACCGCGATGCGTCTGTCCGCGGGCGAGGAGCGAACCCGCGAGTGGCTCGAGGGCATCGTCGCGAACGAGCCCAAGCTCTACCCGAAGAACACGCCCGTCGTCGAAGCCGCGGCCGCCGGCGAGATCGAGATCGGTCTCGTCAACCACTACTACCTCTACCTCGTGGCGGCCGAACAGCCTGATGCTCCGATCGCGAACCACTTCTTCGACCGAGATGATCCCGGAGCCCTCGTCAACGTCGCCGGTATTGGCATCCTCTCCGGCTCGGCCGATTCGCCGGGCGCGATCGCCCTCGCCGAGTTCCTCCTCTCCGACGAGGGACAGCGGTTCTACACCGACACGGCGGAGGAAGCGGAGTACCCGCTCGTCGACGCGATCCCCCCGCGCGCCGGCCTGCCTCCTCTCAGCGACCTCCAGGGACCGAACGTCTCGCTAGACGACCTCGGACCGGAACTCGAAGCGACCCTCGAGCTCCTGAACGAGGTCGGCCTCACGTCGTGACCCCGCGCTCCGCAGAGGCCGTGAAGAGCTGGCCGCGGACACTTCGCGGCAGCGCGCTCATGACGGCAGCTGCGATCGTCGCTGCCATCGCCGTGCTGCCGATCGCGTACCTCATCGTGCGCGTCATTCAGGGTGGCACGGACGCCTGGTCTGTTCTCACCCGATCCGGGACGGCCGAGGTGCTGCTCTCGACCGGAGTGCTGGTGCTCGCCGTGGTCGCCTGTGCGATCGCGATCGGCGTGCCGCTCGCCTGGCTCGTGGTGCGCACTGACCTGCCGGGCCGGCGCGTCGTGGCCGTGCTCGCGGCCCTGCCGATCGTCATCCCCAGCTACGTCGCCGCTCTCGCGTTGCTGGGAGCTTTCGGACCGCGCGGGCTACTGCAGCAGGCGCTCTCTGGCCCGTTTGGGATCGAGCGCATTCCCGAGATCTTCGGGTTCCCTGGCGCGCTGCTGGCGCTGACGCTCTCCACCTATCCCTACGTGTTTCTGCTCTGCGCCGCGGCCATGCGATCCGCCGATCCGGGGCTGGAGGAGGCGTCGCGGAGCCTCGGTCGCTCTGCTGGCGCCACCTTCTATCACGTGACCCTGCCGATGCTCCGTCCGGCGATCGGCGCTGCCAGCCTGCTCACTGCGCTCTACGTGCTGTCCGACTTCGGAGCCGTCGCGCTAATGCAATACAACTCGCTGACGCGTGCGATCTACCTGCAGTACCTGTCGCTGTTCGACCGCACACCAGCCGCGGTCCTTGGCCTCGTGCTCGTCGCGATCACCGCTCTTGTCTTGCTCGGCGAAAGGCGATCGCAGCGGGGTGGCACGCGCTTCCGTGTCGGACCGGGTGTCGGCCGTACGCCCCGGCAGCTGCGGCTCGGGCGCTGGAAGACACCTGCGCTGGCGTTCTGCTGGACGATGATTGGATTCTTCCTTTTCGTACCACTCGCGGTGCTCGGCTACTGGCTGCAACGGACGGTCGCGCGCGGCGAACCCCTCGAGGTCTCGTGGAACGCGCTCGGTGGATCGGTAGGGGTCGCCGCAGCCGCAGCCGGTGCAGCCCTCGTGGTGTCGCTTCCGGTCGCGCTCGTCGCGCGTCGCCGAAACTCCCGTGCGGGGCCATTCCTGGAGCGCACGGCCTACACGCCCAACGCGTTGCCGGGCATCGTGATCGCGCTCGCGCTCATCTTCTTCGCCGTGCGCTACGGCGGTCCGATCTACCAGACCGTCGGACTCCTGCTGATCGCGTATGTGATCAGATTCTTGCCCCAGGCTCTCGCCGGCTCGTCGAGCTCATTGCAGACCATCAATCCCCGCGTCGAAGAGGCGGCGCGAAGCCTCGGCAAGCGCCCGTTTCGCGTGGCGGCAACCATCACGTTTCCGCTCGCCCGCTCCGGCATGCTGGCCGGGGCAACGCTCGTGTTCCTCAGCACGCTCAAGGAGCTTCCGGCGACCCTGCTGCTTCGTCCGATCGGCTTCGACACACTCGCCACCGAGGTCTGGAAGTTCACCGAGATCGGCTCCTCCCCGCGGGCAGCGCTGCCCGCGCAGCTGTTGATCGTCGTAGCGGCACCATTCGTCTGGTTCGTCTCGGGCCGTCGCGGCAGCTCGCTCGCAT
>JAUVPB010000260.1 GCA_030598925.1 Actinomycetes bacterium | reverse complement strand
GTGTCGAGACCGACAAGTGGTGCGCGACCGAGATCGATGGCCTCTATGCGGCCGGCGAGGCCGCGTGCGTGTCGGTGCACGGCGCGAATCGACTTGGCGGCAACTCCTTGATGGAGACGATCGTCTTCGGGCGACGAGCCGGCAAGGCAGCGGCTGAGCACGCGCGCGAGCTACCGTCGAGCTCCGCGCCGGAGTCGGCGCTCGCCGACACGGAGCGCGAGCTGTCCGGGCTGCTCGGGCGCGCCGAGGGCGAGCGACCCTGGCAGATCCGAGACGACCTCGGCTCCTCGATGCTCGAGAACTTCGGCGTCTTCCGTCAGGAGGACAAGATGTTGGCGCAGATCGACAAGATTGCGGAGTTGCGGGACCGCTATCGCCGCGTCGTCGTCGAGGACAAGGGCGACGTCTTCAACACGGACCTGACTCAGGCGATCGAGCTCGGCTACCTGCTCGACATCGCGTCCGTCATGGTGCAGGCGGGTCTCGCCAGGAAGGAGAGCCGCGGCGCGCACTCCCGGCCACATGATTTTCCCAAGCGGGACGACGAGAGCTTCATGCGCCACTCGATCTCGCACTGGAACGGCGACGGGCCGCAGCTCAGCTACAAGGAAGTTCGAATGACGAAGTGGGAGCCGCAGGAGCGAAAGTACTAGTGGTGAATACGCTCACTCAGCTCGGAGGTTGCTCAGACCGTTCCCGCACCGTGCCGGGACATTGCCGCGAGGAGCGGGGTACGTCCGACGACGATTGGCAGGGGGATACATGCAGGTAGGGCTCAAGGTCTGGCGCTTTGATACCAAGACGGCCGAGCGGGCCCTGAAGGAATACGAGGTGGACGCTCCCGAAGAGGCGACCCTTCTCGACGTTCTCGACCTCGTCAAGGACAAAGTCGACGGCTCGCTCGCCTACCGGCGGAGCTGCAGGATGATGATCTGCGGCTCCTGCGGAATGCGCATGGATGGCGCTGCCGTGCTCGCGTGCAAGACGCGAATGTACGACGTCGCGCAGGCCGGACACGTGCCCGTGATCTCTGCCATGGGCAACCTGCCTGTCGTCAAGGATCTCGTTGTCGACATGCAGCCCTTCTGGGACAAGATCCGAGCGGTCAAGCCATGGGTCGAGCCGGGCTACGAGGCGCCGGCGCCGGGTGACAAGGAGAACGTCGTCTCGGCCGAACAGATGGCGACGATCCACAAGGAGTCGTTGTGCATTCTCTGCGGCTGCTGCGTTTCAGAGTGCAACTCGATGGAGGCGAATCCGGACTTCCTCGGCCCTGCCGCACTCGCGAAGGGCATGAGGTTCGTGGGCGACGCCCGCGACGGTCAGACTGTCGAGCGACTCGAGGAACTCTCCGAACCGAATGGCGTCTGGGACTGCACGCGCTGCTACTTCTGTCAGGAGCGGTGCCCCAAGGGTGTCGATCCTCGAGATGCGATCGCCAAGCTCGGTGCCGAGGCGATCCGCGAAGGCATCGATCGCGACATGGGCGCGAAGCACGCCAAATGGTTCGTGAAATCCGCGAAAACGACCGGATGGCTCCGTGAGACAGAGCTCGTGCCCAAGACCCAGGGTGTGGTGAGGACGCTCAAGGACGTCAAGTTCGGGATGAAGCTCGCCAAGCATGGCAAGGTGCCACCGCCCTTCCCGCCCCATGTGGCGAAGGATGTCGACGAGTCCCGGTCGCTCCACGACATCGTCAAGAAACAGGATCAGCGAGGGGCTCAGGGCATCGTGCAGGGCGAGCGCGCGCTTGGGCGCATCGAACCGCACCACGACACGTACGCAGCTGCGGCCGAGAGGGGTCCATACGGGCCAGGCTCGTTTCCCAAGCCCTACCTGCCTGGCGAGGAAGGAGAGGAGACCACGTGAGGGTCGCCTACTACAAGGGCTGCCTCGCGTCGCTGTCGGCGAAGGAGCTGGACATCTCCACCCAGGCGCTCGCACCGAAGTTGGGGCTCGAGCTCGTCGAGCTCGAGTCGGTCACGTGCTGCGGCGCAGGCGATATCCAGCAAGCCGAGCCCGACTACTACCTGCACCTGAACGCCCGCATTCTCGCGTACGCCGAGGCTCAGGGGTGCGACACGCTGCTGACGATCTGCAACGTTTGCACGCTGAACCTGCGGCAGGCGAACTTCCAGATCCAGAAGGACGAAGCACTCCGCGAGCGCGTCAGCGCCAACCTAAGCGCAGTCGGTGCGCCGCCCTATTCGGGTGGCGTCGATGTACAGCACTTCCTGTGGCTCATCGCCCAGGGCGACGGCTACGAGAAGCTCAAGGAAGTCGCACACCACGGGCTGAAGGGGCTGAAGATCGCGCCGTTCTACGGCTGCCAGATCTTGCGACCATCGAAGTTGCTCGGCGTCGATGACCCCGACAGGCCGCATACGCTCGAGGCCGTCATCGCAGCATGCGGCGGCGAGGCCGTCGACTACCCGGCAAAGGTGAAATGCTGCGGCTTCCCGATCATCCAGGCTCGCGAGGAGATGGCGCTCGCGGAGCTCATCCAGCCGATCGAGCAAGCGATGGAGGCCGGCGCGGACGCGATGGTGACGCCGTGTCCGCTGTGCCATCTTTCACTCGACGCCTGGCAGCAGAAGCTGGAGAAGCAGACGGGACGCTCGTTTGACATGCCGATACTTCACCTCTCGCAGCTTGTCGGTGTAGCTGCGGGTCTGAGCGACAGCGAGCTGAAGTTCAAGCGGCACGTCGTCTCGATGAAGCCGGTTCTCGAGAAACTGGACGTGTAGTCGGCTCGTGCCGGCCTGATGAGATGAGCCTCAGGCGTGACCTCACGATCGTCGTAGCGGTGCTCGCTGTAGCGACCACAGTCGGCGCCGTGGTCGGCTTCATACGCCGGCGTCTGGAACGCATGGACGCGGCTGATGGCGACGCGCGAGCCGTCGATCCTGACATGGCCGGCCGGGCGATCGCTCGCGATCGCGCGGCCGCCGTCAACGGCAACAGTCGCTAGCGCTCACGACCGCCGTGCTTGGGGGCGTCATCGGTGCTGTGTGTGCCGTGCTCGCCCTCGCCCTCTGGGGACTGTTCGAGTCACAGTGGGTCCGCTGTGGGCGCCGCGAGCTGACCGTGCCCGGGCTGCCCGCGGCGCTCGACGGGTTTCGCGTGCTGCACGTGTCGGATCTCCACCTCGGAGCATTCTCGCTCGCCTGGCTCAGCGCTCGTCAGGCCGCGTCGTGGGTGGCCGGACGCGAGTTCGATCTGGTGGTGAGCACCGGTGATCTCATGTCCGCTCGGCGAGGCCACGCGCACCTGGCCTCCTTCGTCGGAAGCCTGCACTCACGCCATGGCGTCGTAGCCGTCCTCGGCAACCACGACGTGGCGGTCACGCGCGACCCGTTCAGCGCCGCCGCCGAACCGGTGCGCGGGGAGCTCCACGGCATCGAGCTTCTCCGCGACGACGCCATCGTGCTTCAGCATGACGGCGTCTCGCTCCGCGTTGCCGGAATCGACGCGCTGACGTATCTGCGTCGCGAGCAGGATGCCGGCGCTCTGAGCGGACCGGAGGCCTTCCGCATCCTGCTGAGCCACTATCCGACCATCGTCGATCGGATGCCCGGCGATAGCTTCGACCTCGTACTCGCCGGCCACATGCACGGGGGCCAGATCTGCGTACCGCGCCCGGGTGGCAAGCTGCGCCTGGCGCAT
>JAUVPB010000311.1 GCA_030598925.1 Actinomycetes bacterium | reverse complement strand
TACCGCCGCCACGCCGAGGAGACAGGGGTGCCAGGTCCCGACGAGCCGGTGGTGTTCGCAAAGCTTCCGAACGCGATCTGTGGGCCGAACGACCCAATTATCGTGCCCGCCGCTACCGAGCAGATTGACTGGGAGGCGGAGCTCGTCGTCGTGATCGGCCGGTCCGGAGCGCACGTCGCGGCCGCCGACGCGTGGGACCACGTCGCCGGCTTCGCGTGCGGACAGGACGTGTCGGATCGTGAAGAGCAGTTTCGCGGCGTTAAACAGTTCACGTTCGGCAAGTCCTACGACTCGTTCGCTCCGCTCGGCCCGTACGTCGTGACGCTCGACGAGCTGGCTGACCCGAACGACCTCCGAATTGCTTGCACGATCGACGGCGAGATTGTTCAGGACTCCCGGACGAGCGATTTCATCTTCTCGATTCCGGAGATCATCGAGTGGCTAACGCGGTACGCCACGCTCGAGGTGGGAGATCTCATCTACACGGGCACGCCGAGTGGCGTCGGTATGGCGATGGATCCGCCGCGCTACCTGGCGCCGGAGATAGTCGTCGGCACCGAGATCGAAGGACTCGGCTCGATGCGCAACGTCTGCGTCGCGGGCTGACAGCCGGCTCGACGCCCCAGCGACTAGTTCGATGCGCCAGGCACGGGGCAACCCGGCGCGAAGGCTCCGCTGCTCGCCGACGGCTTTCGGGGGTTCGCCCGGCCCAGGAACATGTTGACGACCACCGCGTTTTGCGCCGTCCCCACCAGGTAGTCGACGCCCTCGATCCGTGAAGCCACACCTCCAAGCCGGCACTGAACGATGCCGTCATCGGGCGTACGGAACTTGACCCACGCAAACTCGAAGAGCTCGGAGGTGCTGAGGTCAGTAGCCAGCGGCCGGGTAACGTCCCGGCCGACGAGCGGCAACCTCGCGAAGGTTTCGACGCTGACGAGTTGGTCGACGGTGCTACGGATCACGGCCTGCTGGCGCTCGCCGCGGCTGATGTCAGACTCAGACGAGTCCAGCTGGTTCTCGCGCACGCGCGAGTACACGAGCGCGCGTTTTCCATCCATCGTCTGCGTGCCGCTCGAGAACTTCCAGCCCTCCCATTGCTCGCAGGCCATCGTGGACGGATATGGGCAGTCGAAACGGTTGGAGACGATCGGCGCCGGAACGTCGATCGACACACCTCCGACCGCGTCGATCACCTCCGGGAAGGAGTCGAAGTCGATGATCACCGCGTGGTGGATCGGGATGCCGGTGAGATTCTCGACCGTCTCGACCGTCAGGCCGGCGCCGCCCTCGGTGTACGCGGCGTTGACCTTGTCAAGGCCGCGGCCGGGTACTTCGACGCGAAGATCCCTCGGTATTGACAGCAAGGAGATGCGGTGCGAATCGGGGTCGGTCCGCATCAGAACGACCGAGTCCGCACGGCCCGTGTCCTCGCGCTGGCCCCCGGTATCGACTCCGAGGAAGAGGATCGTGTGAGGCGTCGTCAGGGCGGAGCCAGACGGCTCTGTGAGTGCGGCGAGGGTGGCGGCGTCCATCCGCTCGTTCGCATCGCTCACTCCCATCCTGATGATGAAGAACCCCACGATGCTCCACGCCACGAGCGCGATCGCACCCAGGAGTGCGAGCCCAATCGCCCATTTCGTCAAGGACCAGATGAAGCGGAGCGCCCGGCGAGGCTTCTTGGGCTCGGGCTCGACGACCGGACGGCGTGGCCGTGGGGGGGGAATCCCTGGCGACGATTCGACGGAAGGAGGGACTGGCCAGCCCTGTTCGTCGGCTCGGGACGGCGGTTCGACGATTGCGTAGCCAGCTGCCGCGCCGGCTGCGGGGGCCGTATCGCGGTGCGGCTCAAACAGCTCCTCTTGCGGGCGCTCATCTCCAGCGTCGACGGTGCGCGCGGCGTCCGGCGGTGCGCCGCCGATAGCCGAGACTGGATCGTCTGTCGGTAGCTCTTCGAGGGGCAGGAGCTCGTCGGCGTCGGCCGGAGGGACGCCGGGCGCGTCGGGGTCGGGCGTCGGCCGCTCGACACGGACGTCGTCGACTGACCGAGCACGACGCCGTGGCCGTTTCATGCGCCGGCCCCGGTGCAGGCGATAGGGCTTTCCACTACTGGGCACGGTGGCTCGCTATGGTAGCCACCCACGTGGCTCTGACCGACATACCCGGAGCCTGCTCGGTCTGATGCCACTGCTTGTTTGCGCCACTCCGATCGGCAATCTCGGTGACGTCACCGGGCGGGTACTCGAGGCGCTTCGCGCCGCCGATCTGGTCGTCTGCGAAGACACGCGGCGCACTCGAACGCTGCTCGACCGCTACGAGATCCAGGCGAAGCTATTGAGCTTTGACCAGCATCAGGAGGAACGCCGCGTCTCGGAGATCCTGCCGGCACTCGAGGAGCGTCAAACGGTGGCGCTCGTGAGCGACGCCGGGCTGCCCGCCCTCAACGATCCCGGGGCTCGGCTCATCGCGGCGGCGCGCGAGGCCGGACACGACGTATCGGTGCTGCCCGGCCCGACGGCGGTCGAGACAGCTCTGGTCGCGAGCGGGTTCGGCGGCGGGCGCTTCACGTTCGTGGGCTTTCTGCCGAGGCGGGAGGCGCAGCGCGTCGAGCTGTGGTCCGAGATGGC
>JAUVPB010000124.1 GCA_030598925.1 Actinomycetes bacterium | reverse complement strand
TGGCACAGATCGCAAATCCTATATTTGCAGGGCAAACGTGCCCCGGCGTGCCCTCATGTGCCCTCGTGTCCCGTGTCCGAACCTCCATGGTAAGGAGGGGTTCAGAGAGCCGTCGGGGTCGATATCCAGACTCGTCGAACACCTCCGGCAGAGGCTCGTGGTCGCAAGATGGTCGCAAAACCGACCCTGGCGTTGTCTCTACTGGCAGCGTTCAAGCACGCTGCAGGCCATGGGCGTTGGCCTTTCGCTAGTCGGGAATCCATAGGGTTTCTAGGGACTGGGTGTGGTGGCCCAGCCGCGAAACCGCCCATTCCATGGGCTTCACGGCTGCCCCAGACCACCGACGCCCGGCCCGTACCTGATCGAAGCGCTGATCTAGAACACTCACCGCCACTAGCATGGCTGCCAGGGCGCGACCGTCGATCGCCCGCGTGGAGGAGTCGTGGTGGAAGCAAAGGCACTGTGGATACCGAGCCCTGGGGTGGCCGAGCTGCGCACGGAGGAGGTGGCGCCACCCGAGCCGCACGAGATCGCAGTGAAGGCGATCGCGTCGGGCATCAGCACCGGCACCGAGATGGTCCTCTTCCGCGGCCTCGGGCCGCCGGGCCAGGAGATGACGCCCTCGACGTGCGAGGGGAGCTGGACGCTACCGGTCAAGTACGGCTACCAGAGCGTCGGTCGGGTCGTCGACGCCGGCTCAGCCTCCGGCTATGACGAAGACGAGCTGGTCTTCTGCCGCTACCCGCACCAGGACTACTACACGATCGACGCGACCGACCCGGAGCTCGTGTTCAGGGTGCCCGAGTTCGACCCGCCCGAGATCGCGGTCCTCGGCAACAACGCCGACGTCGCCCTGACCGCCCTGCTCGACGTGCCCGTGCGACTCGGCGACGTGGTCGTCGTCGTCGGGCTCGGGA
Organism: Actinomycetes bacterium; assembly: GCA_030598925.1. Lineage (GTDB taxonomy): Bacteria > Actinomycetota > Thermoleophilia > Gaiellales > Gaiellaceae > JAUVPB01. Next base: position 7,111 of record JAUVPB010000124.1, on the reverse strand, counting down.
TCATCGGAATGTTCTGCTCCGTCCTAGCTCGCAAGACGGCCGGGACCCTGATCGTCGTGGATCCGTTCGAGTACCGGCGGGACATCGCCCTCAGGCTGGGCGCCGACGCCGCGGTTCACCCTGATGACGCGGTGGAGGCCGTCTTCGCGGCTAGCGACGGACGCGGCAGCGACGTCAGCATCGAGGCGAGTGGCGCAGCCTCAGGCTTACAGCTGGCTATCGATTGCAGCGGTATGGAAGCCAACGTCTGCGTCGTTGGCTGGTACGGCGACAAGGACGTGCCGCTCAAGCTCTCGCCACGCTTCCACTGGCAGCGACTGACGCTTGTCAGCTCGAGCGTGCTCTACGCCGGACTCGGCCTGCAGGCTCGCTGGGATCTCGGGCGCAAGCTGCAGGTGGCGCTGGACCTGCTGCCGACGATGCATCCCGCGGAGATGATCAGCCACCGGATCCCGTTCAGCGACGCGCCCGAGGTGTTCAAGCTGCTCGACGAACGACTCGACGAGACACTGGCCGTGATCCTCACCTATGACTGAACCAGCCCCGGCTACCGCGCAAACGCTGTGATCGCGGACGCCCACAACCACCTCGACAAGTACGCGCCAGTCGAGCTCGCCACGGTCCTAACCGACGCTCGAGCGGTCGGCATCGAATTGATGGTCACGGTCGGCATGGACTGCGAGACCTCGGCCGGGGGGATCGCGATCGCAGATGCAGAGGACGACGTATACGCCGCCGTCGGCTTGCACCCGTGGCTCGTGCAGGACTATCCGGACGGCATACCGATCGACGAGCTTCGGGCGCTCGCGTGGCGGCCAAACGTCGTCGCGATCGGCGAGATCGGACTCGATTTCTACTTGAACAAGTTCACCGGGCTCTCGTATGAGGACCCCGAGCTGCAACGAAAGCAGGAGAGCGCTTTCAGGGCACAGCTCCAGCTGGCGCGCGAGCTCGAGCTGCCGGTCATCCTGCACAGCAAGAGCGCGCACGAGACGGTCACGCGCATGTTGGGAGAGGAAGGAGTGGACAGTGTCGGCGGCTGCGTTCAGTTCTTCGAAGGCACGCCTGACGACGTCGCTCGTTACGTCGAGCTCGGCTTCACCTTCACGCTCGGATCGAGCGTGACCTTCCCCGACCCGGGCGGCTGGTTCGAGACCGTCCGCAGCGTGCCGACCGATCGGCTGCTGCTCGAGTCGGACGCCCCGTACCTGCCGTACGCGGACAAGGGTTCGAGCCAGAGCGCCCCGGACGACCTGCGTCTGATCGGGGAGGCGGTGGCCCGCCTGCGCGGTGACGAGCCGGAGCAGCTGTTCGCCGGTAGCGTCGAGAACCTGAGGCGCGCGCTACCGCGCATCGACGGCGCAAGGTAGTCAGCGGGCCGCGATGAACACCGAAACGCCGCCGATCGACTGGCTCGCCACGGGCGATCTCGTTCTCGCCGATCGAATCGTCGAGGGCGGGACGGTCGCGGTGGCCGGCGGCAAGATCGCAGGCGTTTTCGAGGCTGGCGAGTCGCCGTCTGGACCTGTGGTGCGCGACTACTCGGGTCGATACATCCTGCCCGGCCTTGTCGATACGCACGTGCATGCGAGCAGCGTCGAGCCGGAGACGATCGAGAGCAGTACGGGCGCCGCTGCGGCCGGCGGGGTCACGACCATCGTCGACATGCCCTACGACCGCGCTGCACCGGTCATGGGGATCGACCGCCTACGCGAGAAGGTCGAAACCGTTCAGGCGGAGGCGATCGTCGACGTTGGTCTCTACGGCACGATGCCGAAAGTCGACGGCGTCGGGGTGCTCGACGAGCTCGTCGAGGGCGGCGTCTGCGCGTTCAAGTTCTCGCTGTTCGAGTACGACGCTCACCGCTTCCCGCGCATCGCCGACGGCGATCTCGTCGCCGCCTTCGAGAAGCTCAGCGCCAGCGGGGTTCCGATCGTTCTCCACAACGAGCTGCAGGAGATCGTCGACTACGCGCTCGCGCAACTCCTCGACACGCCGGCCGAGAACGATCCGCTTGCACATGGACTCAGCCACCCGCCGGTCTCGGAGACGGCCGCGTCGGTCAAGGCGCTCGACTTCGCGTACTGGACGGGTGCGCGCCTGCATCTCGCCCACTGCACGCATCCGCACACCTTCCGCCTGATCGACGTCTACCGGCAGCTGGGCGCCGATGTCTCGGGCGAGACATGCGCTCACTACCTGGTGCTGAGCGAACGCGACGTGGCAGAGCTCGGGCCCATCGCCAAGGTCAACCCGCCCATCCGCGACGAGCAGGCGCGCGAGGATCTCTGGCGAGCGCTTCAGGACGGGAGGATCGCAACGATCTCGACCGATCACGCTCCGTGGCCGATCGAAAAAAAACAGAGCAGCATGCTCCGGGCCTCGCCCGGAGCTCCGGGCCTCGAGACGCTCCTTGCCGCCATCTTCACGGAAGGTGAAAAGCGGGGCGTTGCGCTGCCAGAGCTGCTCGGCTATCTGACATGGCGCCCGGCCGAGATCTTCGGCCTCGGTGACCGCAAAGGCCAGCTTGTCGTCGGCATGGACGCCGACCTCACTGTCTTCGATGCCCGCACTCCCCATCGATACGACGCGACACAGTCCCTCTGCAGCGCGAAGTGGAGCCCGTTCGACGGACGCGAGTTCGCTGGGCGCGTCGTGGCGACGTACGTGCGCGGCGAGATCGTCTTCGAGGACGGCCGCCTCGTCGGGGAGCCCGGCAGCGGCGAGTGGCTGCGGCGCACAGCGCTAGCCGACGGCAGTTGACTCGTACGGCAGCGGCTGGAGCATGGCGAGTGCACAACGGTCAGCCATGCGGTCTCGGACCCCGCGCTGAACGAGGCGTGGCTCCTGCGCACAAACCGCCGTACGGGTGCTTGACACACGGAGCACCAGCTTCTGAGACACGGTTGGAAGGCTAGTTCCGCCAGTTGCCGCAACTTGCCTGAACTTGCCGTAACTTGGCTGCTGATGTGCGTTTGCGCGGTCTGGTGGACCCGTCCAGCGCGGAGCGATGCGGGGTCGCCGGGGACACCGGTATGGGCAAATCATGGGCAGGCAGCCGAGATTGGCGCGCGTCTGCGAGGGCCCTCTATGCTCGTCGGGTGGACGATCGCAGCGAGACGATCACCGCGTTCGTCCTTGGTGGCGGCGGCAAGTGGGGTGCCGCGGAGATCGGCATGCTCCGGGCTCTCGTCGAGGAAGATGTGACGCCCGATCTCGTCGTGGGCACGTCCGTCGGAGCCGTCAACGGCGCGATGTTCGCGGCAGATCCGACGCGAGCCGGCCTCGACGCGCTCGTCGAGCTCTGGCGTCAGATGGCGCGCACGCGCGCGTTCCAGGGATCGATCATTACGCGCGTGAAGAACGTGGGTCAGCTACGACCGGCGCTGAACAGCCTGGAGCCGATCCGTGCCCTGCTGCGGCGCACGTTTCCCGTGGCCCGGATCGAGGAGCTCCGGATCCCGTTCCAGTGCGTCGCCTCGTCGATCGAGCGATCGTCCGAGGAGTGGTTCACCGAGGGTGATCTCGTCGAGGCGCTGCTCGCGTCCGCCGCGGTCCCGGGTCTGTTCCCGCCCGTGGAGATCGACGGCGAGCACTACTACGACGGGGGTCTGGTCAACTCTGTTCCCGTCGATCGCGCGATCGCGCTCGGCGCGACCCAGATCTACGTCCTCCATGTCGGCCGGATCGAGTGTTCGCTACGGGCACCACGGCGGATCCACGAGGCAGCGCTCGTCGCCTTCGAGATCGCGCGACGACACCGGTTCGAGAGCCTGCGCCAGAACCTTCCCGGCGGGGTCACGCTCCACGTGCTGCCAACCGGCCAGCCACTCGAGTACACCGATCTGCGTCAGCTGCGCTGGGGCGACCTGAGCCAGACAGCCGCCATGATCGAGACGGCGCGTATCGCGACCGAGACCTACCTCAGCGAGCGTGCGCCGACCTGATGTGGGTTCCGCCGTGGATCGTCCGCCGGCTCGTGATCGCCCCCGGGGTGTTCCTCGCCGCGGGCTGCCTGCTCGTGTCGCTGCCGCTGTGGCTGATAGCGGCGGCGCTCGCCTCCCGACTCGTGTCGGGCCGCTGGCGCGTGCTTCGCGTCTGCTGGTTCATCTTCGTCTATCTGGCATGGGAGGCCCTCGCACTGCTTGCCCTGCTCGGCCTCTGGCTCGCCTCCGGCCTCGGGTGGAAGCAGCGATCAGCGGCGTTCGAGGCGGCCCACTACCGGCTGATGGCTTGGTTTCTCCACAACGTCATCGGGAGCGCGCGGCGGACCTTCACGATCGAGCTCGTCGGCGAGGACGACCTCCACGCGGAGCTCGCCAACGCCTCACGCGCGCTTCTGATCTTCAGTCGGCACGTAGGACCGGGGGACTCGTTCTTCCTGGCCGACGAGCTCGTGAACCGCATGGGCCTGCGACCGCGCATCGTTCTGAAGGACGTCATGCGACTCGACCCTGCGGTCGACATTATGCTCAGTCGCTTGCCGAACCGCTTCGTGCCCAGCAAGGGTCGGGCCGGCGGTGCAGCGGTCGAGGCGATCGGCGAGCTCGCGGCCGGTCTCGAAGCGGGCGACGCGCTGATCATCTTCCCGGAGGGCGCGAACTTCACGCCCCGGCGTCGGCAGCGAGCGATCGACCACCTCGAGCGGACCGGACGCCGCGATCTCGCACGGCGCGCGCGCTCGCTGACCCACCTCATGCCGCCGAAGCCCACAGGTGCGCTGGCGGCGATCGACGCGGCTCCGACGGCGGACGTGATCTTTTACGGCCACGTGGGCCTCGAGCGCCTCAGCACGCCCGGCGACCTCTGGCGGGGTATTCCGATGGACTCGCCCGTGCGGACGCGCCGGTGGCTGGTGAGAGCCGACGAGCTGCCGGCTCCGGGCGACCGCGAGCTCTGGCTCTACGACACCTGGGAGCAGCTCGACACCTGGATCGAGCAACGCCTCGAGCCCGTAGACCAGCAGTGGAGTGACCGCAGGTCGGACGACGACTAGCAGCCCAGCGCGAGGGCAGATCCGAAGGGCGGGCGATCCCGACGTCGCCCGGTGGGCACGTCCTGCACGTCGAAGGGTAGGCCAGTGAACGACTTCAAGGCTCGGTTCCTGACGCTTCCTGAAATTCTCGAGCATAGCCGCGAGCGACATGGCGATCGACCGCTGTTCGGCCTCAAGCAGGGCGGCGAGTGGCGGTGGACGACGTACGCCGAGTTCGCAGAGCAAGTCGACCGTGCCCGCGCGGGCCTGGCCGAGCTGGGAGTTTCCCCAGGCGACGCCGTGGCTCTGATCGCCGGCAACCGCCCGGAATGGGCGATCGCGGCCTACGGCTGCTACGGGCTCGGCGCCACCGTCGTGCCCCTGTACGAGGCGCAGACCGACGAGGCGTGGCACTACATCCTCGCCGATAGCGACGCCACCGCCGCCCTGGTCGCCAGCGAGGAGATCGCAACCCGCCTCCGCTCGCTGCCCGAGGCGCCGCCGGCCCTCGAGCACGTCGTTGTCTTCGATGTTGAGCGAGATAGCCCGAGCTCCTCGTTCGCTCGGCTCCTCGACCGGGGTGCGTCGAATCCCGTGCCAGTCGCGCCGATCCGCCCGGACGACCCGGCCGGGTTCGTCTACACCTCGGGGACGACCGGCGACCCGAAGGGCGTCCTGCTCTCGCACCGCAACATGGCGAGCAACGTGAGCGCAATCCTGGAGGTGTTCCCGCTGGAGCCCACCGACCGCTCGCTCTCGTTCCTGCCCTGGGCGCACGCATACGGTCAGATGGTCGAGCTACACGTGATCCTCGCGAACGGTGCCTCGACGGCTTTCGCCGAGTCAACGCAGACGATCATCGCGAACATGCCGGAGGTGCGGCCGACGATGCTCGTCAGCGTGCCCCGCGTGTGGAACCGGGTCTACGACGGTGTCCACCAGCGCGTCGCATCGGCCGGCGGAGCCCGCAAGCGCCTCTTCGACGCGGCCGTCGCGAATGCAACTCGTCGACGTGACCTCGCCGCTCGCGGACGGCGAAGCATCACGGCCGAGGCGAAGCACTGGCTGCTAGACCGGCTGGTCCTCGCCAAGATTCGCGCAAGCTTCGGCGGCCGGCTCACGTACGCGCTCACCGGTGGGGCCGCGATCGCCGATGAGGTGGCAGAGTTCATCGATGCCGTCGGCGTGCTCGTGTACCAGGGGTACGGGCTCTCGGAGACCTCGCCCGTCGTGACCACCAACTGGCCCGGCTCGCTCAAGCTCGGCACGGTCGGCAAGCCGATCCCGGGCGTGCGAATCGAGATCGACGAGGAGGCCGGCGACGAACGGGGAGAGGGCGAGATCATCGTGCACGGGCACAACGTGATGCTCGGCTACCACAATCTTCCGGAGGCGACGGCCGAAGCCCTCACCGAGGAGGGCGGCTTTCGCACCGGCGATCTCGGCCGCGTGGACGAGGACGGATTCCTCGCGATCACGGGCCGCGTCAAGGAGCGCTACAAGTTGCTCAACGGTCGCTACGTCGTACCGACGCCGATCGAGGACAGGATCGGCCTCTCACCGCTCGTCGCGAACGCTCTCGTCCATGGCGCGAACCGGCCGTACAACGTTGCGCTGCTCACGCTGGACGAGAGCGTGCTGTCGGAGTGGGCTGTCGCGCAGGGCATCGGCAGCACTGAGCTCGAGGCGGTCTCCCAGGACGCCCGGCTACACGCGCACCTCGAAGCCGAGATCGAACGGCTCACCGACGACGACAAGAGTGACGAACGGGTACGGCGCTTCGCGGTCATAGGCGAGGAGTTCACCGTCGAGAACGAGATGCTCACCCCGACACTGAAGCTGAAGCGGCGCGTCATCGTCGAACGGTACGCGGAAGAGATCGAGAGACTGTACGAGTAGTCTCCACAGGCGGGTGCCGACGCCTCGCCGAGCCCGGTGAGGTCGGCCGCCGTCGTGACGGCGGCAGGCTCGGAAGGGACCCGAGGGAGGCTCCAAGCGTTCAACGTAGAGGCAGGGTGTGACATGTCGCGTATAGGCCGCGGGGCGTGCCTGACCCATATCATTTCCTCGAGAGACACCAAGGGGCCCCGACCTCCGGGGCCTTTTCTGTAAGCGGGAGACGGGACTCGAACCCGC
>JAUVPB010000201.1 GCA_030598925.1 Actinomycetes bacterium | reverse complement strand
TGGACTGCCGCTGCCGAGCCAAAGGCGACACCGCTGCCGAAGCCAAGACGACACGCTCTACAGGGGCGACGGCGTGCTTGGCTTCGGTACGACCGGAACCACCGGCCGTCATCAGTGACCACGCGCAAGAACACCAGCGGCTTCTACCGAACCACACTCTCGAACAGCGAGCGCGCCAAACGCTGCGATCCCGACCGACAGAAGCTCGCTCACGCCCGTCGCGCAACCCAACGCAGGGCGGCCAACCCGCGGCTCCACCTCATACACAGAGTTTCCGTAAGAAACAGCCTGGGGAATGGGTCGGCGCGGCACCGTTTCCCACGGGCGCTTCTCCAGAGGATTCCCGCAAGTACTGAAAGCCCTTGCCGCGATTTCTTGACAGCGGCCGCGAAGGTCGTCTAGTGTCCGCGTTGCGTCGAGAGACGGCTCGCAAGTAGGACGAAGCCCCGCCAGGTGGCAGGACGCGCAAGCGGATGGTCAGCGGGCGAGGTGGACGAAAGCGGTCGCCTCTCGGCGCAACTCTTTTGTTCAGCCGTAAGTCGATGGCCGGATGTGCGCGCACCAATCCTGTTGTCGTCCTAGGCCGCAAAGAACTCGGCAAGCGCCGACGCGACCTCGTGCGGGCACTCCTCGGCGAGGAAGTGTCCGCAGTTCAATGGCCTCCCGAGAACATCGTCAGCCCAGGCTCGCCAGGGCTCGAGCAGGTTCGCCGAACGCCACCGCTCGCCCCACAACACGAGCAACGGGCAGGCGAACTTGCGACCTGCGTCGGCGCGCTCGGCATCGGCGTCGATCGAAACGAGCGCGCGCAGGTCGTCGCACGTAGCCCGGATCATTTCCCTGTCGCTGAAACAGCGTTCGTATTCGGCAACGGCGGCAGGGTCAAAGAAATCGTCGACGCCACCGCTCCAAGCGCGCAGATGCCACCGTAAGAAGAAAGCCGGATCGGCCTCGATCAGTCGCTCGGGCAACGGGTGGGGTTGTGCCAGAAAAAACCAGTGGTAGTTGTCACGCGCCATGTCCGCATCAACGGCGTCGAGCGCGTTGGCCATGGGACCGATGTCGAGCAGGGCTAGCCTCTCAACTCGCTCCGGGTGATCGAGCGCCAGCCGATGCGCGACGCGTCCACCTCGGTCGTGGCCCACGAGAGCAAAGCGCTCGAACCCGAGAGCTTCCATCACCTCGATCTGATCGACAGCCATGACACTCTTGGCGTAGTTGCGACAGGCGGGGCCGCCGGAAGGTTTGGAACTGTCGCCATGCCCCCTCAGGTCTGTGCAGACAACCGTGAATCGCTCAGCGAGGCTCGGCGCCACCCGATGCCACATCACATGAGTCTCGGGGAAACCGTGAAGCAACAACACCGGAGGCCCGTCACCGCCGAACCTCACGTGGATCGCTGCCCCGTCGGTCTCGATCGTCGTCCGCGTAAATCCCTCGAACATGTCCCCTAGGCTAGTCGAGAGTCGACCCATCTCGGGCCAGCGGTTGTATCGGCGATCGGTGAGGGAAACGGCCCATGGGTCAGCTGCGGGCGGTCGACCCTGCGGCCGACCGCTCTGAGAGTCGTACGAGGCGTTCCTCGTCGTTTCGGATCTCGGTCAGGCCGAGCAGGTCGTCCATCTCGGCGCGTGTCATCATGTCGTCGAGCCAGGCAGTCTGTGTGCGGGCCTCGGCCAGGCCGGCGAGGAAGCGACGCACCGAGCCGAGCGCGATCCGTAAGGTCGAGATGGCGAAGATGCCGAGGTCGAATCCCCAGTGCTCGAGCTCGTCGATCGTCATCGTCGGGCTCCTGCCCCATTCGGGAACGTCGATCACCAGTGGAGCGTCGATCTCGGAGCGTGCACGCCGGAACTCTTCGGCCGAGAGGAGCGCCTCGGGAAAGATGGCGTCGGCGCCCGCGGCGATGTAGGCCCTGCTGCGCTCGACGACGGCGTCGAGCCCTTCGCACTGGCGTGCGTCGGTTCGCACGATCAGCACGAAATCATCCGAGCGCTGCGCCTCCTTCGCAGCGTAAATCTTCGCGAGCATCTCAGCGGTCGGAATGCACGAGGCGCCGTCCGTCTGACCGCAGCGCTTCGGGAATGTCTGATCCTCGAGATGCACACCCGCCGCGCCGGCGGACTCGAACTCGCGAATCGTACGGCGGACGTTCGTCACGTTGCCGTGGCCCGTGTCGGCGTCGCAGAGAACTGGCAGCTCGGTGGCGTTGATGATGTGACGGGCATTGGCCACGAGCTCGCTCAGAGTGAGCAGCCCGACATCCGGAAATCCGCCGACGCAGCTCGAGCTCGCCGACCCGCTCACGTAGCAGACCGGAAACCCCGCCTCCTCTACGAGCTTCGCGATCGTCGGGTCGTGTGCCCCCACAGCCGTCGCGCAGCCCGGCTCAGCGAGAAGCTGCCGAAACCTCGCGCCTGGATGAAGTCTCTCGGTCATCGATCTTCCTTCTATCACACCGGCGCAGAGCCGCCGATGGGGTCACGGTACGGTACGCGACGCCCACATCGCCTGCCATCGAGCCCGACCACAAGCTCCGTCCGTCCGGCGAGGCAGCATGGTGGCGTGAGCGGTCAAGGCAGGCTCTCCCATAAGCGGGCGATCATCACAGGCGCGGCCTCAGGCATCGGCGAGGCGAGCGCGCGCCTCTACGCCGCCGAGGGAGCGTCGTTGGTCCTGGCCGACATTGATCCGAAAGGCGCGAGTGTGGCCCGCGAGCTGGACGCGGAGTTCGTTCGCTGCGACGTCTCGTCTGCGGCCGACGTTGAAAGGCTCGCCGCGAAAGCGCTCGAGCGGCTTGGGGGAGCCGACGTGCTCTTCGCGAACGCGGGCATTGCCGTCGAAAGCTCGGTGCTCGCCACGACCGAAGATGACTGGCAACGGGTCCTCGGAACCGACCTCACAGGCGTCTGGCTCACCTGCCGGGCCTTCCTCCCTTCCATGCTGGCAAACGGCGGAGGCTCGATCATCGCAACGGCGAGCCAGCTCGGACTCGTCGGTATCGCCAACTTGGCGGCCTACACAGCCGCGAAGGGGGGCGTCATCAACCTCATGCGTAGCCTCGCGGCCGAACACGGAAGAGACGGCATTCGGGCCAACGCCCTCTGCCCCGGCCCGACGTGGACCCCGCTCACCGAGCGTCTGACGCATCGCGACGGCGCCAACGAGGACGCTCTACACACCGTCGCCGAGCGGACGCTGCTCGGGCGGTTCGGCAGACCGGAGGAGCTCGCGTCCGCGGCGCTCTTCCTCGCAAGCGACGAGTCTTCCTACGTCACCGGCAGCGCTCTCGTCGTCGACGGCGGCTACACGGCTGTCTAAGACAACCGGCCACTAGGGTCCCACCGCTACGAGGGCTCGGCGCGACGCGCCCATCGCAGCTGCGTGAGATAGGGAACGGTGACTGTAGCCTCGGCTCCGGGGCCCGCGTGGGCGCGAAGCACCCGCTCCGAGTCGCGCGTGAGTTTTTCCCGCTCGAGCCCCGGCGCGTCGAAGAAGCTCCAGGAGGCGATCTGCGCCAGGACGCTATCCACGGCGATGGTCTCGGCGTGCTCCACGCTGGCGCTCTCGAGCTGCTCGAACACTGACGAGTCCGCGATCGCCTGCTGCCATCGTCCTCCTCCGTACGGGGCGCGGGCTGGCTCCTCGCCGGGCGCGCGTGACCCAAGCACCGCCCTCAGCTCTACGAGCCACGACGGTGCCTGCTCCACCGCGGGCCAGTCGTTGCGAAGCAGCGCCACCCCGCCACCCGCGCGCAGGACGCGGCCGATCTCGCGGCATGCGACGGGTACGTCGAACCAGTGGACAGCTTGACCGACGAACACCGCGTCCATACACCCGTCCGTGAGAGGGATGCCCTCGGCGGTCCCGTCGAGCACCTTGACGTCCGGACACACGCCGACGAACACGGCGCGCATCGCCTCGATTGGCTCCACCGCGACGACACTCAGGTGCGCAGACACGAGAGCGCGTGTCAGCTTTCCCGTACCGGCGGCGAGGTCGAGGACACGCGCACCTGGCCTGAGACCGAGCCCGACCATCGCGAGCAAGACCGCCTCGCGCGGGAAGCCCGGACGGCCTCGCTCGTACAGCTCGGCATCTCCGCTCCAGGCCCGGGCGGCTCGCGAATCGATCATCCGCGACGCGACGTCTCGTTTGCCAAGCGCGTCGATGAGAATGCTTCTCTTGCAGTATCGCCGGGCTCGCGCGACATGCGGCGGGTCACGACCAGCTGTCGGGGTTGGCGAGCCACCACTCGGCGATGTCAAGTCGTGTCGCGATCCAGATGTCGTTTTCGCTCTTGGCGTGCTCGATCACTTGGCGCAGAGCCCACGTCCGGCCCGCCTGGCCCATCCAGCGGGGATGGAGTCCGATCGACATCATTTTCGGCGAGCCCGCCCGCCCCTCGCGCACGAGCTCGTCGATGCCCCTCGTGCAGTACTCGACGAACTGGCTGAGACCGAGCGAACCCTTGTGGATCAGCCGACCATCGTTGTAGGTGTACGTGTACGGAACAACCAGATGCCGCTTCCCGAGCACCTCCGTGAAATAGGGAAGATCATCGTTGACCGCATCAGCGTCATAGGTGAAACCGCCCTCTTCGACAAGTAGCTCGCGCGTCCACTCGCTCCCCGAGTAACGACAGAACCAGCCGCGCGGCCGTTCGCCGCACGTGCGCTCGATCGACTCGATCGCCCAGCGCATGTGCTGCTGCTCCTCCTCCCGGGTCTCAAACAACCACGGCTCGGACCAGCGCCAGCCATGCGAGCACGGCTCATGACCGGCTCGCGCAAGCCACGGCCCGACGTCGGGGTTGCGCTCGAGCGCGACACCCGCCGCAAAGAAGGTCGAACGGATCTCGTACTCGTCGAAAAGGCGAAGCAGACGCCACACACCGGCGCGGCTCCCGTACTCGTACGACGACTCGACTCCGAGATCGCGGTATTGATCGTCCATGACGTAGTCGAACTCGCCCTGACCCTCGTTGCGCTCATCCCCTGCCGGCTTCGAGTACTCGGAGCCTTCCTCGTAATTGACGACGAAGTTGAGCGCGAGCGACGCCCCATCCGGCCAGACAACCTTCGGCGGCGACGCTCCATAGCCAACCAGATCACGCCGAGGGCCCGGGACGTCGCGGTCGACAAGCTTCATCAGAATCCTCCTA
>JAUVPB010000318.1 GCA_030598925.1 Actinomycetes bacterium | reverse complement strand
GCGCTGCCGACGCGCAGTCGACCGGCTGGGTGCTGCAGGCGTTCGCCGCAACCGGGCGCGCGGGGCCCGCGAAGAGCCGCCGCTTCCTCGCTCGCCTGCAGCAGTCGGACGGGCGGTTCGTGTACCGCCGCGGCCGCGTCATCACGCCGACCTGGGTGACGGCGCAGGCGCTGCCGGGCCTGCTGCAATCGGCCTTTCCGCCGGCGGGCTGAAACCTATAATCGCGGAGTGGCCACAGTCCGTAACGCGGCAATCCTGACGGTCGGCAGCGAGGTCATCTCCGGGGACGTCGAGAACACGAACGGCTCCTGGCTCGCGCGACGCCTCGCCACCCTCGGCATCGAGGTCCACCTACTCGCAACGTTGCGAGACGACGTCGACGTGATCGCGGCCTTCCTCGCGCGATATGCGCCGCAGCACGAGCTCGTTCTCGTCACGGGCGGCCTTGGAGGGACACCCGACGACGTGACGCGGGAGGCGGTCGCGGCTGCCTTCGGGGTCGGCCAGAGCCCGGTCGTGGAGCTGGCGGAGCGACTCCACGCGCGCTTCGCCCCGCGCGGGCTCGGCGAGTACGCGGCGAAGTGGGCCAACCTGCCCGTCGGCGCCGATCCGCTCGAGAACCCGCTCGGAGGTGCGCCGGGCTTCGTGCTGCAGAACGTCCACGTGATGCCGGGTCTTCCCTCGGAGATGGAGGCGATGTTCGAGTCGATCGAGGACAGCTTCCGCGGCGAGCCGATCGCGACCTGGCGGCGCACGTATCGAACGGGCGAGGGTCAGATCGTCGACGTGCTCGAAACGGCCACGAACGCGGACGACGGTGTGTCGGTCGGCAGCTATCCGCGCTTTGGGCCGGACGGCCCGCAGGTGGAGGTCGTGTTGAAGTCTGCCGACGCCGCGGCGCTCGACGCGGCGAAGTTATGGGTCGAGGCGCGGCTCGGCGAACGCGTCGGCGGCCAGGAGTGAGCGGCTCGGCCTGCCGAGGCGTCCCTCTCCATCGTTACCATCGCTAAGTGAGCGTCCTTAGCCCAGAGGAGTACCTCGCCAACCTCAACCCGGCGCAGCGAGAGGCCGTCACGACGACGGAGGGCCCTGTGCTCGTCGTCGCCGGCGCAGGCTCCGGCAAGACGCGTGTTCTGACCTACCGGATCGCCCATCTGGTCGCGACGTGCGGCGTGCGGCCCGACGAGGTGCTCGCGATTACCTTCACGAACCGCTCGGCGAACGAGATGGTCGACCGGCTGTGGGGGCTGGTCGGCGGGGTTGTGCAGACGATGTGGGTGATGACGTTCCACGCCGCGTGTGGGCGTATCTTGCGGCGGGAGGCGGCGAGGCTCGGCTACCGATCCGCCTACACGATCTACGACCAGGCAGACCAGGTCCGGGTCGTCAAGGCGTGTCTTGCGGAGCTGGAGCGGGATCCGAAGCGGTTCTCGCCGACCGGCATCCACGCCCAGATCTCCCGGGCCAAGAACATGCTGCTCTCGCCGGACGCGTACCGCGATCAGGTGACGTCGTTCCACGAGCAGACGGTCGCTGACGCGTACGAGCTGTACCAGCGTCGCCTATTCGACTCGAACGCGATCGACTTCGACGACATGTTGATGCTGACCGTCGACATCCTCGAGCGGTTCCCGGATGCGCTTGAGCGATGGCAGGGAGCGTGGCGCTACCTACTCGTCGACGAGTATCAGGACACGAATCACGCCCAGTACCGGCTGCTGCAGCTGCTCGCGCAGAAGCATCAGAACGCCTGCGTCGTCGGTGATCCCGATCAGTCGATCTACGCGTTCCGGGGAGCGGATATCCGCAACATCCTCGGGTTCGAGAGGGATTTCACGGACGTCACCACGATCGCGCTCGAGCAGAACTACCGCTCGACGAACCGGATTCTCGAGGCGGCCAACGCCGTGATCGACAATAACGAAGGGCGTAAGCCGAAGCGCCTCTGGAGCGAGCTCGGCGACGGCGAGCCTGTGCGTGTGCTCGAGCTGGAGGATGAGCACGCGGAAGCTCGGTTCGTCGTGTCGGAGATCGTCCGGTTGATCGAGGACGGCCACTCGGGCTCGGAGCTCGCGGTCTTCTACCGGACGAACGCGCAGTCTCGCGTGATCGAGGATCTGCTCGCACGTCAGCAGATCGCGTACCGAGTGATCGGCGGGCCGCGGTTCTACGAGCGCGCTGAGATCAAGGACGCGATCGCCTACCTGACCGTGATCGCCAACTCCGACGACGCGGTCGCGCTACAGCGAGTCATCAACCGGCCTCGCCGCGGGATTGGAGACACGACGATCGCGCGCCTTCGCAACTACGCCGAGGCGCAGGGCGGCACGCTCTGGGAGGCGGTTGCGGGCGCGAGCGAGGCCGG
>JAUVPB010000100.1 GCA_030598925.1 Actinomycetes bacterium | reverse complement strand
GCTCGTTGCCGTCGCGATCCTGCAGGCGCACGGTGGCAATGCGCGCCTCGCCTGACCCCCATTCGCGGAGCCCCGCCGCCCGTTCGGACGGGTCCTGATCGTCGGCGAGCTGCTGCTGGTAGCGCCGAAGCGCGTCATGGGCCTGCCCGTCGTAGTGGACGCGTCCGTCTCGCAGCAGGATCGCGCGCTCACAGAGGCTCTCGACTGCCGACGCGCTGTGCGATACGAAAACGATCGTGCCGCCCCGCGTCTTGAACTCGAAGATCTTCCCGAAGCACTTGCGCTGAAAAGCCTCGTCGCCAACCGCGAAGACCTCGTCGAGCAGGAGAATGTCGGCGCTCAGATGCGTCGCGAGCGAGAACCCGAGGCGCATGAACATGCCGGACGAGTACGTGCGAACCGGCAGATCAATGAAGTCCTCTAGCTCTGCGAACGCGACGATCTCGTCGAGGCGCTCGCGCATGAACGTGCGACCGAGCCCGTAGATCGACCCCGTGAGCTCGACGTTCTCGCGTCCGGTGAACTCCGGATGGAACCCCGCACCCAGGGCGAGGAGCGACCCGACCGACCCGGTTGTCTCGAGCACGCCTCTCGTGGGCTTGAAGATGTTCGCGATCAGGCGCAGAAGCGTCGTCTTGCCGGATCCGTTCCGACCGACAAGGGCCACGGCCTCGCCGGGCTCGATCTCGAATGACACATCGCGCAGAGCCCATACGTCGGTCGTGCGCGAGCTCCGAGGACGCACGAGCGCCTCTTTGAGGGTCAGTGCCTGACTCTGTACGCGAAAGCTACGACTGACCTCGCTCGCGACGATCGTTCCGGGCCCCATTGCTCCCGAGATTACTCCACGCCGCCGCGCGGCCCGGCCGTGTTACGCGGCTCCGACGAGCTCGACGAGCTGCGTGAGGACCGCCGGATCTGTCTCGGGGAGCACGCCGTGCCCGAGGTTGAAGATGTGGCCGGGACGCCGGCCCGCAGCGTCGAGAACGGCGCGGGTCTCGGTCTCGACGCGATCCCACGGGCCGAGAAGCACCGTCGGGTCGAGGTTCCCCTGGATCCCGCGCTCGTGCCCGATCCTTTCCCAGGCCACGTCAAGAGGGACCCGCCAGTCGACGCCGATCACCGACCCGCCCGTCTTGGCCATTGGCTCGAGCAGGTGATTGGCACCGGTCGCGAAGTGAATGGTCGGTGTGCTGACCGCAGCAAGAATTCGGGCTGAGTATGGCGCGACGAATCTCTCGTAGTCGGCCACCGAGAGCGCGCCGGCCCACGAGTCGAACAGTTGAATGGCATCGGCGCCGGCCCGCGCCTGCCCCGCCACGTAGAGGGCGAACGCGCTCGCGAGCTTGTCCATGAGCTCGTGCCACAGGTCAGGCTCGCCATACATCATGCGCTTCGTCTCGACGAAGGTGCGCGATGGACGACCCTCGATCAGGTACCCGGCCACCGTGAAGGGGCCGCCAGCGAACCCGACGACAGCACGGTCAGACGACAGATCCGCGCGGACGAGGCGGATCGCATCGAGTGCAAACGGCAGGGCCTCCTCGGGTTCGGCGACAACGAGCCGTGACACGGCTGCGCGGTCGCGGATCGGCTCGGCGATGACCGGGCCAACTCCCTCGACGAGCTCCACGTCGACACCCATGCCAAGTGCCGGCACCATGATGTCGCTGTAGATCACGGCCGCATCGACGCCGTGGCGCAGAACGGGCTGGAGCGTGACTTCGGCGCAGAGGTCGGGCTGTCGGCAGATCTCGAAGAGATCATGATCCGCGCGGATTGCGCGGTACTCGGGCAGTGACCGTCCGGCCTGTCGCATGAACCAAACGGGCGTGCGCTCGACGGCCTCGCCGCGAGCAGCCCTCACCATGAGGGGCGCAGTCACAGGCTTAGACTAGTGCTGTGACGAAGACGCCCGAGCCCGCAGCGCGCCTGCCCGCCGGCCCGCTCGCGCTCGAGTGGCGTGGCTCGGACATCCCTCCGCTTCGTGCCGGCGTCGAGAGTTGGGCCACCGTGACAGTTCGCAACGCCGGCACGGTCACCTGGCTGGCGCCCGATCAGACGGAACGCGGGATCTGGCTTTCCTACCACTGGCTCGACCGGCTCGACAATCCGATGATCTGGGAGGGACAGCGAACGCCGATTCCGCACGCGCTCGCGCCCGGCCAGGAGGCTACGCTCACGATCTCCGTCAGAGGGCCGATCCCTCCCGGTCCCTACCGGCTTGCGTTCGACCTCGTTGACGAGGGTCGTTGCTGGTTCGCAGAGGTCGGCAACGAGCCTCTTCAACTCGACCTCGACGTCCGGCCTAGGCTGCTGGCGCGCACAATGGAGGTCACCATTGCACCCGGCCCGTCCGGGCTCGTCGCGGCTACGAGGAGCGCCCTCGACGAGCAGGAGGAGCCGATCTGCGACGAGGGCCACATCGTGGCGCACCTCGCGCCGGGCTGCGAGCCACGACCCGACTGGTCACGTCGCCTCTTGGACGCGCACGATGCCGGCTACGGAGCGGTCGGCGGCTCGGTGCGCCTTGGAGGCCCGCCGTTTCTCGGCCGAGCCGCCCGACACGCGCTGCGGCCCTGGGCGCCGCCATTCGGTCGAATGCCGAACTGGCACCAACCGCTCGTGTGTCCGTCGCTGACGCCGGAGATGCGGAGCTGGCTCTCGCTGTCGGCGCCGGTCGCAGGCCTACCCGCGGTCGATCTGAGCGCGCACACCGAACCGTGGCTCTGCGACGGCCGCATCCGGGTCGACGTTCCGCTCAAAGCTGTGCGGCAAGCTGATCGTCAACCCGACGGAACACCATAGCCGCGACGATGAGCGCCACCGTCGCAACGGCAACGCTGTAGAGCGCGTCAGCAGGTCGCGTAAACGTCCCGAAGAACAGCGGGTCGCGGACGGCCTCGAGACCAGGCGTGATCGGATTTCCCCAGTACAGGACTCTCACGACGTTCGGGTGGCCTGCCACCCCGGGGAGCGCCTCGAAGGTATAGAAGATCGGCGTAAGGAAGAACCACGGCAGCAATGCCGCCTGGATGAGGTGCTCGATGTCGCGGTAGTACACGGTCAGACACGCGGCGATGATCGCGAGCGCCGCGGTGAACAAGATAAGCGGCACAAGCATCGGGATGGCCATCCAGAACGTACTGCGCGTGGCGGGAATAAAGGCGAGGTTGAGCGCAAGAACGACGAGCAGCATGGCCAACAACGTGATGACCCCAGCTGCCGTGACCGAGAGCGGCAGCAGCTGGCGCGGAAACTTGACCTGCTGGACGAGCTGGGCCTGAGAGACGAGACACGAGCTGGCAGTTGTGAGCACGCTCGAGAAGAAGACCCAGAACACGAGACCGGTGCAGACGAACAACGCGTAGTGCTCAATCGCAAAGGCCTTCCAGAGGACAGAGAACACGAGCGTGTACACGCCGACGAGCACGAGCGGGTTGACGAACGTCCAGAGCACGCCGAGGAACGAGCCTCGGTAGCGAACATGCAGATCGCGACGGAAGAGATTGAAGAACAGGTCGCGATAGACGAGGATGTCCGCGTAGACAGTCACGTCAGAACGCTAGCTGAAGCTGCATCCGGCTCAGTCCCACTCGGACCGTAAGATTCGTTCAGAGCCGTGACGGCGAGTACGTGCCGTACCAGCCACCCCGCATGCGGATCGCCATCGACGTCAGCCCGTTGTCGCACCCGCGCACCGGCATCGGCAACTATCTCAGCACCCTGGTCGCCGCGATGTCGGACGCCGAGCCGGCGCACGAGCTCCTCGCCTTCGCGCCGACACGGGCTCGCGGGCGGCGCTACATTCGCGAGGCGCTCGAAGGACTCGACGTCGAGCAACGCGTCATTCGCGTCCCGTGCTCCCATCGGGTGCGGCAGGCGTGGAGCCGCATAGGCTGGCCGCCGGCCGAGCGAGTCCTCGGGGCGTTCGACGTCCTGCACTTCTCCGACTGGATGTTTCCACCGCAGCGACGCGGGCTCCGGGCGACGACGATCTACGATCTCGTGCCGTTGCACTTCCCTGCGTGGACGACGGCGAGGACGCGCACCATGCATGCGCGCAAGTACGAGGCCGCGCGCCAAGAGTGTGGACTGATCGTCGCCATCTCCGACTACACGGCCGCCGACATCGAAGACACCCTCCGCATCGATCGCGACCGCCTGGTCGTGGCCTACCCCGCGGTTCACCCGCGCTACACGCCGACGGGCGAGCCGAGCCCGCTCAAGACGCCCTACATCCTTGCTGTGGCCACCCTCGAGCCGCGCAAAGGCTTGCACGAGCTGCTCGACGCGTACGCGGTCATGCGCTCCCGCGGTACCGCCGCCCGTCTCGTGGTCGCGGGTGCAACCGGCTGGGGGGAGCAGGTCGACTTCGAGCTCGATGGCGTGCAACGCATCGGCTACGTGAGCGACGACGAGCTCGCGAGCCTCTATCGCTCTGCCTCGGCTCTGGTCTACCCGTCGCGTTTCGAGGGCTTTGGCCTCCCGATCGTCGAAGCCATGGCCTCGGGGACACCGGTCGTCACGTCCGAGCACCCATCGATCGACGAGGCCAGCGGTGATGTCGCCTTTCGCTGCGATCCAAGCGATGCCGAGACGCTGGCCCAGACGATCGAACTGGCAAGCGTTGCAGGTTCTGAGCGCATCGAGGCCGGGCTCGAGCATGCCGCCCGCTTCACGCCGCAAGCCTGCGCGCAGGCCGTTCTCGACGGTTACCGAGCTCGTGTCTGACACACTCGAGCCGATGCGCCGGATTCGCGTAGGCATAGACGTCTCGGCCCTCGAGCTGACACGGGCAGGAACAGCGCGCCACCTCCAGGCTCTCCTGGAACGCCTCCGGGGCGACCCGGAGATAGAGCTCGTGGAATACGCCGCAGGGGGCGAGAGCCGGGTGGCGAAGCTGAGACGCGACCTCCACTGGTACCCACGGCTCGCTCGCCGAGCGGTTGACGACGACCTCGACGTCCTCCACTGCCCCACCCAGCGAGCGCCCACCAGCTCGCCGGTGCCCCTGGTGGTCACGATCCACGACCTGGCCGTCCTCCGACACCCGCGTACGTTCAACGGCTGGACGCGCCGGTACACGAGGATGACGCTCCCGTCGATCACGCGAGCCGCCGACCGACTGATCGCGGTCTCGCAGTTCACGCGCAACGAACTCGTCCAGCACCTGAACGTGCCGACCGAGCGAATCTCTGTGATCGAGAACGGTGTCGGCCCACCGTTCGAGGCCTGGGGGCCGCAGGGCACTGGTCGATACGTGCTTGCCGTCTCGACCCAGGAGCCCCGGAAGAATCTCGCGCGCACGATTCAGGGCTTCCAGCGCGCCCGGCTGGCCGGGACCGAACTACGACTCGTCGGCCTCTCCGGCTGGGGCGACGTCCACATCCCGTCCGAACGTCACGTGAAGGTCATGGGCCGGGTGGAGGACGAGGAGCTCTCCGCTCTCTACCGCGGTGCCCTATGCGTCGTCTACCTCTCGCTCTACGAGGGCTTCGGCCTACCACCGCTCGAGGCGATGGCGTGCGGGGCGCCGACCGTTGTCCCGAACGGACCACCGTACGACGAGTTCGCGCCGGGCGCGGCGATCCAGGTCGACGGTACAGACCCCGACTCGATCGCGGCCGGCATCAACGAGGCGATCGGCCGCCGGCTGGAGCTCGGCGCGGCCGGGCCCGAGCGTGCCAGCGCGTTCTCCTGGGACGGTGCTGCCGAGGCCACCCGTCGTGTCTACCGTCGCGTGGCCGACGCGGCGTAGCCACGTCCGTGTCTCGACCACTCGTGGCGATCGACGCGGACGTCCTCGGGCGTCAGCGGACCGGAGACGAGCGCTACGTCGCGAACCTCTTGCGGGAACTTCCGAACACGGCGCCAGACCTTCAGTTCGCGGCGATCACGCGCCACCCCGAGCTCGTCCCTGCCGGCGTGGAGCCGATCGAACTACCCGCACGCAGCCAGATCTACCGCATGAGTCGGTCGCTTCCCCGCCTCCTCCGCCAGCTTCAGCCCGCGGTCGCGCATTTCCAGTACGCCGTCCCGCTCGCCTACCACAGCCCTTCGCTCATTACGGTCCATGACGTCTCGTTCGAGGCCGGCACTAGCCTGACGCGAGCGCGCGATCGCTTCGTGTTCCGCCGCGCGGTCCGCCGATCGGTCCGGCGGGCCAGCGCCGTGATCACGGTGTCGGAGTTCACGCGAAGCGAGCTCCTCCGGTACTATGACCTGGCGCCCGAACACGTCTTCGTGCATCCGAACGGGCTTGATCCGGTCTTCGACCCAGCGACCTCGGCGGACACCGACCCGGGTGACGAGGAGGCCCAGCCGAGGCCCTACGGCCTGTTCGTCGGGACGCTGAGCGCACGAAAGGATCCGCTCAGCGCGATCGAAGCCATCGCGCTCGTCGAGCCGCCGCTCGACCTGATCGTCGTCGGCCCCGACGGCGGTAGCGGGGCCGCGGTTCGGGCCGCGATCAGCCGCCTCGACCTGGGCGAGCGAGTTCACCTCCGCGGCCACGTCGACATTGACCACCTCGCTCGGCTCTATCGCAACGCGGCGTGCCTCGTGTTTCCATCGCTCTACGAAGGGTTCGGACTCCCGGTCATCGAGGCCATGGCTTCGGGAACCCCCGTGGTCGCTGCGAACACGTCAGCGATCCCCGAGGTCGCTGGCGACGCGGCGATCCTCGTCGAGCCTGCGCGACCCGCCGCGCTCGCGGGCGGCATCGAGCGGGCGATCGCTGACAGCGAGCGGCTGACGCGCCTCGGACGCGAGCGAGCCGCGCACTTCTCGTGGCGCGAGACCGCCCGCATAGCAGCGGATGTCTACCGAAAGCTCATCGCGTGACCGCCGACGTCGCCGGAGTGATCGTCACGCATGAGCCGACACCCGACCTGGCTGTCGCGATCAGCTCGCTCGCTCCACAGGTGTCAGAGCTGATCGTCGTCGCGAACCTCCCGATCGAGCTGCCCCCGCTGCCTTCCCACTCTCGCGTGCTCAGAAACGATATGCCGCGAGGGTTCGCGGCCAACGCGAATCGTGGCATCAGGGAGACCGACGCGCCCTGGGTCGTGATTGCCAACCCCGACACCCGTCCGGCGTCGGACTCGGTCGCATCGTTGCTCGAGTTCACGCGCGCGCAGGCCCGCTGCGGGATCGCTGGCCCGGAGCTCCAGAACCTCGACGGGACATGGCAGGCAAGCAGGCGTCGCTTCCCGACCGTCTCCGGAACGCTCGTCCGCAGGACTCCACTGCGACTGCTCTTCAATCCTCACGAGCGCCAGCGAGGTCACTACCTACGCGATGAGCGGCCGCGCACGCCCGTCACGGCCGACTGGCTGCTCGGCGCGTTTCTGATGGTGCGGCGCACGATGTTCGACGAGCTGGGCGGCTTCGACGACGGATACCGCCTCTACGGAGAAGACATCGACCTCTGCTACCGGGCCATGCGCTGCGGCTGGGAGCGATGGCTCGTGCCCGACGCCGTCGTCGCGCATCGCTACGCCGCCGTTACCGACGGGGCGTTCTTCACGCGACGAACGCTCTGGCACTGGCGGGGCATCCTCCGGTTCGTGCGCAAGCACCCGGAGCGACTACGTGCTCTGTAGATCGCGGCGCACCTAGCTCGGGCCCGACCGGCGAAGGCGCTGTCGCGACCGGTCGAGACCGTTCACGAGCCGCCAGCCGAGCCGCCCCTCGATGCTCTCGATGTGGCTCTTCAAGTCGGCGATCTCCTGCTGCAGACCTGCCACCCACGCATCTCGCTCGCCCTTCTCGACACGCTGACGCTCCTCGAATTCCTCCACGATGCGTTTTTCGGTTCCGTAGACGAGCACCGCAGCGGCAGCCTGACTCTTCCCACGCTGCAGTTTCCCGAGCGCGGCGTTCGCGCTGCGCAGGTCCGAAAGCGCAGCGATCAGGTGCGTGCGCTCGTCGCCGGCTTCGACCACGCCCACGGCCGCAGCGGCGCGCTCGGCGCGGCCCGCGAGATTTGCGCAGAGGACGGCGGCGAACGGACCCTCCCGCAGGCTCGAATCGACAGCGACGGTTGCAGGAAGAAGCTCGGCTTCACGCGGGGCTAGCATCACGCCCTCGACCGAAACCTGATCGAAGATCTCGACTACGGCCGAGGAGACAAGACGGGTCAGCAGCGCCGGTAGATCGGTCGGTCTGGCCCAGATGATTGTCGGCCGACCGTCCCCGATGCTCTCCGCGATCGTCGTCGCCACCGTGTCGACGTCGGCGGCCGCGAGGAGATCGATCACGAGCAGCCGATGCTGAGGCGCGTCCGCCTCGGGACGAGTCGCCGGCGCATCCGCAGGCTCGGCGAGACCTCCGGCCGTCGTGCTGTCTCTCGTCTCGGGAGCCCCGGCGTCGGCCGCCTGTCGTCGCACAGGCTCGACCTCGCCCGTGAGCACGCGCGTCTCGCGTCCAACGTAGGCCACGAACTCGATCGGCGCACCGACAGCAAGCTCCTGAGAGTGTGCCCATCGCTGCTCCGCCGCCTGTGCCTCCAGCCGACTCGACACTCTGCCAACCGTCATCCGCCGAGCTCCCAACCCACGGCTTCGGCGACCCTTGCTGCGCGGATCTCCCCACGCAGGCGGGCGTCGTTCGGCAGCCCAACGCTACGGAGCATCGAGTTCTTTCGGAGCCGGTACGCGATCAATGGATGCGGAATGACGTGACCGTAGTGGCCGGCGGCGGCCAGGCGCTGGTAGAGCTGCCAGTCTTCGTAGCCCGAGAACATCTCGTCGTAGGTGAATCCAGCATCGAAGAGTGACCTGCGAAAGAGCGCGGGCGCATCGCCTGCGATGTTCTCACGCCGCAATGTCTCACAGCTGTTGCCAACGAACCGGAAGTGCCACTGCCAGTCGGGCGGGTATGCGGGCTCCCCGCGCTCGTCGATCACGCGCTCCCAGGAGGTGACGTACGCCACAGACGCATCGTGCTCGAGCACCTCGACGCACTGCGACACGAACGTGGGATCGAGTAGGTTGTCGGCGTCGAACGGCAGGAAGTAGCGGCCCTGACTCTGCCGGACGCCGAAGTTTCGCGCCGCTCCGCAACCTCGGTTCTCCTGCGTCACCAGCGTCACCTCGAACGGCGACTCGACCAACCGATCCAGAACCTCGTCGCCCGGCTCGAACGAGCCGTCGTTCACGACGATCAGCTCGAGCGGCTCATGGGTTTGCGCGACGAGAGATGCGACGGTCTCCTCCACGAAGTCCCGCAGCGCGAAGGAGGGCACCACGATCGAGACGAGCGGCGACGAGGCGCGCCGTCTCGTAGGAGC
>JAUVPB010000135.1 GCA_030598925.1 Actinomycetes bacterium | reverse complement strand
CGGTCGTGGAAATGAATCCCGTCGACGAACCGGACGCGGTTGCAGCGGATGCACATCACGACCGAGTGCGTCCTCGCGCTGTCGCCGAGATACCGAACTCCTCGAAGGAGGTCGCCGTTTGAGATCCCAGTGGCGGCCGCGACAGCGTTCTGGGGAGCCAGGTCGTCGGTCGAGAAGATGCGCTCCGAGTCGCTGATACCCGACTCGCTCGCTACGACGATCTCGGTCCGGCTCGTTGGCCACAGCTGCGCCTGGATCTCACCGCCAAGACACATGAGGACTGCAGACGCGATGATCGCCTGGCGGGACCCGCCGATCCCGACGGCAATGTGGTCATTCGTGCCCCGGATCGCGGCGTTGATGGTCGACGTCACGTCTCCATCCTGAATCAACTTGATCCGTGCACCAGCGTCGCGCAACTCCTCGATCAAGTCGTGGTGCCGTGGCCGGTCGAGGACGATCGCTGTGATGTCGTTTGGCGTACGTCCGAATGCGTCCGCGACAGCTGCGACGTTGGAGGCGATTGGCTGGCGTAGGTCTATGCGTCCCTTGCCGACGGGCCCGACCGCGAGCTTTCGCATGTACATGTCGGGTAGAGCAGGCACCGTGTCTGGCTCCCCCGCCACGATCATCGACATCGCTCCGGTGCCGCCGCGCGCCACCACTTCGGCGCCCTCGAGCACGTCGATCGCAAGGTCGACCCGCCCGCCGCCTTGTCCGAAACACGGCTCGGCCGCCTCGGTGTCATCAGCGTCGTCGGCACCTCCGATCACGACCCGCGCGCTGATCGGCAACTCATCCAGAGCGCCGTACATCGCGGCAGCCGCCGCATCTCGAGCGCCTTGCTCGTCGCCCCGGCCGAGCCAGCGTCCCGCGGCGATCGCCGCCCTCTCCGTAGCCGTGACGTACGCCTGACAGAGGCATGCCACGGTCGTCGCTTCGTTTCCCATGCAGCTCTATTCTCGCCGAGGTAGCGGACTCATGCCGGCCGCCAAAGCTACCGGCGGCGGCAGGGACATCCGAGCACGTCACTATCGTCGTTGTGCGTGTCGCCGGACCAGCCCGCTTTCCAGGTATACCGTGGAAGCGAGCCACCCCACTTCGCACACCAAGTCGAGCTTGTGTACGCGCGCCTACTCGATCACCAGGGCGTTGCCTGGGAGTACGAGCCGCGGACGTTCGTTCTGGAACGAGACGAGGAGGGACAGGTGACGGAGGCGATGACACCCGACTTCTACCTGCCAGACGAGAACGTCTACGTCGAAATCACGGTGATGCGGCAGAAGCTCGTGACGAAGAAGAACCAAAAGCTGCGCAAGCTCCGGGCCCGTTATCCCGACGTGCAGGTCAGGATGCTCTACCGACGCGATCTAGAGCGGTTGGGCGGCGAACACGGCTTCACGATTCCGGCCGCGTGATTCGCGCCGTCGGCCTTGGTTACCTATAGGTAACCAAGCGGATCGACGGCGGACCCGTTGATTCGCACCTCGAAGTGCAGGTGCGGGCCCGTCGAGTTCCCGGTGGAGCCAACCTCACCGAGAGTCGCGCCCTGTCCGACACGCTGACCGACGGTCGCGTAGATCTGCTGCTGGTGCGCGTAGGCCGTCGACAGGCCGTTGCCATGGTCGACCACGACGAGATTGCCGTAGCCGCCGAGCCAGCCCGAGTAGACGACCGTGCCCGACGCGGCGGCTCTGATCGGCGTCCCGAACGGGACGCCGACGTCTATGCCCGCATGGAGGCGGCCCCAGCGTAGGCCGAACCCGCTGGTCAGCGGACCGTTGACCGGCAGGATGAAGCCGCTCGCCGGTCGTCGCCCGCTACCGATTGACGCAGGGGTCGCAACACGGCGCTGAGCTGCAAGGATCTCCTGCTCGAGCTGTTCGCTTGCCTTCGCCAGCCCTCGGATGTCGTCGCGGGCCGCCGCCTGCGTGTTTCGAACAGTGATGAGCAGCGCCGCTTTGTCGTCGCGGGCTCGGGTGACCTCGAGCTCGCGTGCCGCAAGGGCGTCGCGCGCTTCGCGCTGTGCGTCGGTCCGCGTTGCCAGCACCGTGGTCGCCCGTGCAACCGCTCGCCGAGTCCGGCGTGTCTTGGTGCGCACGCGACGAGTCTCGGCTTTGCTTTCCCTCACGCTCGCGAGTATCTCGTCATCCCTCTGCACGATGTCCTGCAAGTACTCGAACTGGTCAATCAGCTCGGTGAGCGAGCCGATGTCAAGCAGAATCGTCGCTGCGACGTCAAGCCGATCGGACTTGTACAGCTCGACCACCCGTTCCTCGAGCAGACGGCGCGCAAGTCCCGCCTGCTGGGTCTGGAGCTCGAGCAGCTCAGACTCCGCCTCGAGACGAACACGCAGAGTCTCAAGGCGCTCTCGCTCATCCGCCAACCTCAGCTCGAGAGCGCCGAGCTGCTCGCTCTCGACCACCACTTGCCCGCTCAGGACATCGATCTGCTCGTTTACCGCCGATAGGTCAGATGTGAGCACGACCGCGCGGCGTTTCGCCTCGGAAACCGTGTCCCGCAGCCCGCGAAGCTTCGCATCGACGGCTTCTTTGCGGTCGTACAGGGAGCCCCCGCCGCCCGCCGAGGCCACGAAGAGACCGGCCGCAAGCGCGGCCACGCCGAGGCCTGCGATGCCGAACACCGCGAGCTTCTTTCTCGTGAACATGTGGGCGAACGTTCGTCGGAAGACCTGGCGTCCCTTCCGGCCGCGACCCCTCGAGGCACGCGCACATTGTCCCACAGCCCCCGTACCGGCGCACCAGTACCCGCCCGCGATCGCCGCGTCAGCTGTCGCCGGTGTCCTGCGAGGCGGGGCCATCAGGCTTCGCCGGCTTTGACGGTGGCTCGACTCGCGCGGCATCAATGGTCGCAATCGACGCTGCTGCCTCGGAGCGAAGCTGATTCACGAGGACGCGGTAGTCCGCATCGGTGATCTTCCCCTCGCGGTGGTCGATCTCGAGCTCCTGCAATGCCGCAATCGCCCGATCACGCGCCTCGAGCAATGCGAGTTGTTCCGCCTCGGCGGCATCGAGTGCGTCGAGCCCGTCGTCGCGCTCGTGACTGCGAAGGTAGGGCCACGCGACGACCACGATGCAAACGAAACCGAGAAGGGCGGCAAGAACGAACGCCACGGTGCTCATACGAGCGACTCGCGTTCCTCAGCGCGTCGTTGGCGCGACCTGGCGATCCGCAATACGGCCTGCAGGCCCGCTACGGAACGTGGCGAGAGCCTCCAACCGCTCGGCGATCCGCCGCTGCTCGCGCGCGTCAGGCCACAGTGTGATCAACGACCCGAGCACGAAAACGATCCCGGCAAGCCAGATCAGGTTGACGAGCGGGTTCACGATGACCTGCACGAAGACAGTCCCATCTGGGTCGAAACGATCGGCGATCACGAACAGATCCTCGCCGCGGAGCCAATCGGTGCGAAGACCGATCTCGTTTGAGGTCTGGTCCTCCGCGAAGTAGCGGTTGCGACCGGCGGAGATCGTTCCCTTATCGTTACCGCCACGGCTGACCGCGAGCAGGGCCCGCACCTCCGTCGCATTCTGGGTGTGTCCCTGCTCCACACCGAGGTACGTCAGCGTGTAGCCCTTGACCGAGACGTCGTCGCCTGGCGCA
Organism: Actinomycetes bacterium; assembly: GCA_030598925.1. Classification (GTDB taxonomy): domain Bacteria; phylum Actinomycetota; class Thermoleophilia; order Gaiellales; family Gaiellaceae; genus JAUVPB01. The sequence goes on along the minus strand of JAUVPB010000135.1, from coordinate 3,960 downwards.
AGTTGGACCAGTTTTGACGACGAGAAGGCTCCGACACCTGCCGCGCCGATCAGCAGGAGAACGATGCTCGCATGGACGATGTAGCCGCCGTACCTCCGCCGGTTGCGGCCAACGAGTCCCGTAAACGCGCTTGCCCAGCTGCGGCCGTTCGTGTGCCGCGCCTTCGTTCCGCGGGCGAACTCTGAAACGATTGCGGCGAGCACGAACGCGCTGAACGTATATCCGACGAGTGCGGGCACGCTCGACGCAGCGCCGCCGATCGCGAGCAAGACGCCCGCGACGACGGCGACGCCCGCCGGTGCCGCGACCTGGCGGGCCAGGGCGCGCCAGGAAGACCGTCGCCAGGCGATGAACGGCGCGATGCCCATGAGGAGCACGATCGGCAGGCCAAAGATGATTGCGAAGAAGTCGTAGTAGGGCGCTCCGACGGTCACGGCGACACCGCGTACGGCCTCCGACACGAGCGGCCAAGCCACACCCCACAGCACTGTGAGTGCGAGCGCAACGAGGAAGAGGTTGTTGTAGAGGAACGCCGCCTCGCGGGACAGCATGGACTCGAGCTTGGCTCTCGCGCGAAGCGAAGGCAGCCGACTAACGATCAAGACGGTGGAGCCAAGCGTGACCACCGCGATGAAACCGAGGAACCAGCTCCCGATTGACGACTCGGCGAAGCTGTGGATCGAATTGAGCACGCCGCTACGCGTCAGGAAGGTGCCGAATAACGCAAGCGAGAACGTCAGCGAGATCAGAATGACGTTCCAGACGCGGAGCATGTTCTTCTTCTCCTGGATCATCACGGAATGGAGGTAGGCGGTCGCGACGAGCCAGGGCATCAACGCCGCGTTCTCCACGGGATCCCAGGCGTACCAGCCTCCCCAGCCCACCTCCTCGTACGCCCACTTTGCACCCAGCAGGATGCCGAAGCCGAGCGCGGCCCATGCAAACAGCGTCCACCGTCGTGTCGCAACGATCCATCGCTCGTCGACGCGACGCGAGACGAGCGCGGCCATCGCGAAAACGAACGGCACCGTCAGACCCACGTAGCCGAGGTAGAGCAGCGGCGGATGTGCCGCCATGTAGGCGTTCTGCAGACTTGGGTTCAGGCCGAGGCCGTCGGGTGGCAGAGCCTGTGTCGCGAACGGTGTCGAGACGAAGACGAGAACGATCGCGAAGAATGCCCCGATCGCTCCGAAGATCGGCGTCGCCCATGGCAGGACGCCCGTGACGAGCTTGCGGTTGAAGGCGACCGCAGCTGCGGCCGTAAGCGTGAGTACCAGCATCCAGAGCAGCAGCGACCCTTCCTGCCCTCCCCAGAGCGACGAGATTCGATAGATGACCGGGAGATCACGGCTCGTGTGCTCCCAGGCGTAGCGGAACGAGAAGTCGTTGAACGCGAGAGCCAGAAAGAGCACGGCCGTAGCGACTGCTGTCGCCCCGAACGCAGCCATGAGCGCGCTCTGAGCCGACTCGAGCAGGCGGCGGCGACCCTTCCATGCGGCGTAGCCGCCGACGACGGCGGCGTACAGGAGCAGGACGAGCGCGAGTGCAAGCGCGGCGCGGCCGAGGCCGGGCACTACGACTCAGGGTGCCCGTCGTCTTCGACGGGCGCGTACTTCGACGGGCACTTCGTCACCATGGAATCTTCCTCGCCGACGAACTCGCCGCCGACGACAAAGCCGTCGAGCGTGCCTGGCCCGTTCAGGGTGCCCTCGAGGAATACGTGACGGCCGACCTTGAAGAGATCCGGAACACGTCCCGTGTAGATGACCTGAACGGTGGTGTCACCGTCGAAGTCCTTCAGCAGGAACCGCATGCCGTCGCCCCGCGCGTCGCCTTCGACCGGCCCGACGACGACGCCCGCGAGGCTGACTCGCTGGTCGACGTTGTCGTTCAACTGACTCGGCCTGATGGACGGCGTCGCGCCACCGGCAAAGCTTGTATAGAGGAGGAAGACCGCCAGGACGACAGCCACTGAGAGGGCGACGACGAGGCGCACCGGGAGGCGTCGCGCAACCACGCAATGATTGTAGCCCGTGACCTAGGCGGGAGGCAGAAGAACTGTCACCGGTCCGCCGCTGCCAGCGGCGGACGGCCCGGGACACGATAGCCATGGTCTTCGCACAGCGAGCCGGGGTTGTCCTCGGTCAGCGCTTCGCAGTATCCCTTACCGTACGCGGCCCGCAGAAACGCCGCCACGACGTCTAGCGACCAGTCTTCGACCTCGCCCGCTTCGTGCCAGAGGTCGGTGAGCCGGAGGTCGATGTCGAGCTCGAGGAGCTCAATTCGGGTGGGGCGTCGAGCCATGTGTCCGGAAGGTAGCGCCGCCTCCGGACGGCACCGCATGCGCTGCTCTAGGCTGTCGTCGTGGGTCGTCTCCGTGTTGGGCTGGCACGCGTCCCGGACCGGGACGACCCTGCCGCCGCTGTCGCTGCAATCACCGCAGCCGGCTTCGACGCGCTCGAGATCGACCTCGCGGGCGGCTTCTGGATGAACAAGGAGTTCGCCACGCGACTCGGGAACGCAGCCCGCGACCAGGACGTCGCCCTCTCGGTGCACGCGCCGATTGCGGCCTTCCTCGGTCACCTGGAGCGAGGCGCCAAGCACAAGCGGGCGATCGGCATGCTGGATCACGCGAGCGGACTCGCGATGCTGGCGCAGGCCGAGCTCGTCGTTATCCATCCGGGCTTCCTGCTGGAGCGCGAGCGCGAGGTGGCCCTGGCGTCCGTGATCGAGCAACTTGCCGAGCTGAGGGAGAGGCTCGTCGCGAAGGAACGCACGGTGGCTTTCGGCGTCGAGGTGATGGGCCGCGTCCGCGACCTTGGCAGCGAAGACGACGTGCTCACGATCGCGCGGGCGCTTCCATGGGTCCGGCCGGTGATCGACTTCGCCCACCTGCACGCTGTCACCGACGGAAGCTTTCGGGAGGCCGCCCAGTTCCAGTCTGTCCTCGACCGAGTAGACGCTGTGCTCGACGCCGGATCGCCGTTCCACATTCATTTCTCTGACATCGCCTACGCGAACCGTAACGAGACGAAACACCTCCCGTACGGCGAGGGCACGTTGAGGGCCGAACCTCTCGGCGAAGCGCTGCAGGCGTTCGAACGGGACGCAACCGTGATCAGCGAGTCTCCCGACGACGAGAGCCATCGCCGGATTAGCGCGGCGCTACGCGACCGATAGCCACGCGGCGCGGTATCTAGAATCTCGCGCAATGGGCCTGGGTCGGAAGAAGAGTCAGCCGAGCGAGGCGGAGCTAGCCGCCCAGACCGCCAAGCGTAGGCAGGCCGGCATGGCCTTCCAGCGGCTGACGGCGACGATCGGGATCGTCGGCATCGGCACAGCAGTCGGCGCGATCCTTGGCGCCGCCGATGTCGCGCACTGGGTAACCGGTCTCGTGGTGTCGCTCGCCTGCGTCGTGCTCGCGAGCGTCCTCTGGACGGTCAAGCTGTAGATGTCGCGCGAGGGGCGTTCGGTCAGTCAGCTACGAAACGACGCGGAACGCACTGCCCGAGCCCTCGACCAACTCAACGACGCGCTCCTCGCCGCCGTTTCGCCCGCCGTCGCCCAACCGCTTGTCGATTTCGGCGGCCAGCTCGCCGCTAGCAGCGAGCTCCTCGACAATGTCGGCTCCACCGACGAGCTCGCCCTTCACGAACACCTGGGGCACGGTGGGCCAGCCGTAGAGCGCGGTCAGGTCCTGGCGAATCTGCGGGTCCGGCAGGATGTCGATCGTCGCGGCGCTTGCGCCAACTGATCGAAGCGCGTCCAGCGCCCGGCTCGAGTTGCCACAGGCGATCCACTGAGGGGTGCCCTTCATGAACACAACAATCGGCTCGGTCTCGACGACCTCTCGAATCCGTTCCTGTAGGGCGCTCATGTTGCTCCTCTCGTGGTGATTCGCAGCTCGTGAATGGTGCCGTCTTCGAGTGGCTCTGCAAGCGCCGTGTTGACGGCGCGGTG
>JAUVPB010000094.1 GCA_030598925.1 Actinomycetes bacterium | reverse complement strand
TCGCCAGGCACCAGTGCATGACGGTCCACTCCCAGGCGTGCATCGCATCCAGCCTCGATGCGATCTCGCCCGGATCGATTCCTGTGATGAGCGCTCTGGCTGTGCTTCCCATTGCTTCTCCTTGAGTTGCGTTCGTTCAGTCACCCTGAGCTGCCCTGGCCGGCCTCTACGGACTCTGGCGCCCATTGCGGGAGCACAGCCAGCCGGGCCCGGGCTTCGGCGAATCGCACCGGGATCTCCCGTCCGGACGCCCGCCAGACCACGGCCGTGTGCGGGCGGATCCATGTGATCGCGAAGCGCGCGCATCACGTCGATATGAGGCGTCGAGAGCGCAAATGCGGCAAGGCTCTCCTCATCCTCCCAGGCCGAGACCGTCCAGTAGGTGCTGCGCGTAAGCTGAGCGCGTAGCGAGTACCCCACAGCTCCGGGCGCCCGGGTCATCTGCCCACGGATTCGCGGAATTAGCCGAACGAACGCGGGTGTAGATCGCAGCGAACGCAACGGCAGCCGCGAGGCGTACAGCGCGTACTCCCGATTGGCATCGACCTCAGCGAGCTTCTTCCACGGCAGCGCGGCCACGGGCGTCCCTCCTTCGGGTCACCCGCTCATCGGACGAAGCTGATCGACCGGAATGAACGGGTTGTAGATTGCAGCTGGTGGGTCGTGATCTACCCCGGCGGGGTGCCGCCGCGTATCCCCTCGACCGACCTCCAGACGAGCAAGGCTAGTGCGACGAGCAACATGAAGGCGAACGCGATCTGGTTGACGTCGACCGCGGGACGCCACCTGACACGCTGGCCGTCGATGACGAAGACGCCGGCCGGGCGAGCCTTGACGCCGAACCCCCCGGCCGAGCCGCTGATGTAGTCACTGTCCCCGTTCTCGCCCGGAGCACTGCTGCCTCCACCGCCACCGGCAACGCGCGCCGCCGGGATCACCGTGATGCTGCTTCGCTCGTACGCCTCGCCAAAGACCCGCCTGACGGTGATCGCCTCACGCGCGCTCGCAAAGGCTCGCTGGACGTTGTCGGTGTCCCTAGGACTCACGGTTGTGCCCCCCTTGTCCGGTTTCTCGCGACACTGTACCGCGAGCGGATCGGAGCGATTCGTGCTTGGCGTATCCTCGTGCCGCCATGACTGGAGTCGCCCTTTTCGCACCCGTTCGCATCTACCCGCGAGGTCGTCGTCGATGAGGGCGGCGGTCTACGTCGCGCTGTCGCTCGACGGATATGCGGCGCGTCCGGGCGGCGAGGTGGACTGGCTAAACGGCTGGGAAACCGGCGACGAGGACTTTGGGTTCGCGGAGTTCTTGGAGTCGGTCGATGCGCTCGTCATGGGCCGCAACACCTACGACCTGGTGCGTGGCTTCGGTGCCTGGCCGTACGGCGATACGCCCGTCGTTGTGCTCACAAGTCGCGACCTGGACGTCCCGCCCGAGTTCGGCGATCGCATAGAGGCGAGCTCCGCGGCGCCGCTCGTGCTCGCCGACGAACTCGACACGAGAGGGTTCAGCCGCGTGTACGTCGACGGCGCCCGGACGATTCAGAGTTTCCTCGCTGCGGGCGTCGTCGACGAGATCTCGATCACGTGGATCCCGATCGTCCTCGGCTCCGGTATCGCGCTGTTCGGACCGATGGGGGAGGACGTCCGGCTCCAGCACGTCGAGACGCGGTCATTCGACAACGGGCTCGTGCAGACTCGCTACCGCGTCTTGTAGCAGGTCGTCGAGCGACGAGACGTCGGGCCCGCGACGCTCAAACGGCGACCGCGTCGGTCGACGCACCTTCGGGGTCGTCGCTGGCGTCGATGCTCGCCCCGTGGCCGCTCGCGTTCTCCGCGAGCCAGCCGGGCACGATCGGCCAGAAGCGCCTGGGGACAAATCGCAGAGCGTCATCGATTGCAAGCCGCAGACGTTCAGAGTCCGTGAGGCGAGCGATCTCCGGCGTGATGCTCGTGGTGAGCTGCTCGGCGAGCGGGGCGAGTCGGAGGAGGTCGCCTGGCGCGACCTGACCGGCGGCGATCAGATCGCGAAGGTACGAGCGGCTTCGTCACGGTGCTGGGTACGGGCGTTGGCCGGCCGCATCAGGGTGACACCATGGCCATCTGGGCCGCGAGGCCAAAGATGAAGTACCTCGTTTTCTCGGCTCGAGAACAGCGTAGCGGCGCGCGGCTGCTGATTAGCGGCACGGAACTCCTGTGAGCCGATTTCGCCCGCGCTCCTCTCCGGCGGCGAAGGATGGGAGGGCGAGGTTGCACTCGCCCTTCGTGTTCCAGGCCGCTCGGCCCGCGGAGTAGGGTCGCCCGATGATCAAGCGCATGTCGGCGGAGGCGCTCCTCCTCGTCACCGTCGTCATCTACGCGTTCAACTTCACCGCCACGAAGTTCGCACTCGAGAACGGGTTTGAGCCGCTCAGCTACTCGTCGATGCGCTTCGTGGTCGCGGCCGCGGCGTTCGCGATGCTGACCTGGACTCGCGAGAGCACGCTCCGCGTGGCGCGTATCGACCTCAAATTGCTCGGGTTGATGGCGCTGATCGGGATCGTTCTCAACCAGCTGTTCTTCTCGTTCGCGCTCGATCGGTCCAGCGCTTCTTCCACGTCACTGCTGTTCGGCACATTCCCGATCTTCGTCGGCCTCATCGCGAGCGCCGTTGGGACGGAGCGACTGGCGCGGCGTCACTGGGCGGCGACGCTCGTGTCGTTCGGCGGCGTCGCGCTGGTCGCCGCCGGCGCGGGAAACGCGAGTTTCGACGGGGGCATTGTCGGCGTGTTCCTCGGACTGGGTATCGCCGCGACTTGGGCCGGCTACTCGGTCGGAATCAGGCCATTGCTCGCCCGCTACAGCGCGTATCGGGTCAGCGCCTGGGTGATGATGCTTGGCGCCGTTCCGCTAACGCTCATCTCTCTCGCTCACCTGTTCGGCCAGGACTGGGGCGCGATCACGGGTCTGGCGTGGATGGCGGCCGTGTACACGATCGTCGTCGGTCTCGTAATCGCGAACGTGACGTACTTCACGTCGATCGAGCGGGTCGGAGCCGCACGAGCCTCCCTCTACCTCAACCTGCAGCCGTTCCTCGGCGCGTTGCTCGCTGTCCTCATTCTCTCGGAGGAGTTGAGCGGCGCCCAGATCGTCGGCGGTGCGGTGATCGCACTCGGGATCCTGATCGCGCGCGGCTTCAAGCCCCCGCGCCTCAGGGCATCGTCGAGCGGCATGTAGGTCGCGTACGCGACCCTGCGCATGTGAGGCGTAGCCGCGGCTACTGGCGGCTGGCTGCGACCAGCTCGTCCGTCACCTTCACCAATGCGTGCCCACCCGTCTCGGCAACGAAGACGCCGATGTCGTGCCCGTCGGCGGCGACGAGCGCCCACGGATGGGTCGCGAACGTGTTCTGGCCAGCGACCGACCCCGGCGCGATCGGGCCGTACGAGCGTCGCTCTCCACTGTAGGAGAGCCAGACCTTGTCGATCGGCTCGTCCGTTTCGTTGAAGAACAGCAGCGCGACGGGGTCATCAGCGCTCACCGACGCCGTGGCCCCGCTCGGCCGCAGACGGTTCCAGACGATGGGTCCGGGCACGAGCACGCCGGTGTAGATGCTGTCGAGCAGCGCGAATGCGTCGGGGTCATTGTGGGCGAGCCAGTCGGGACCCGGCTTGGGCCTGCGCAGCGAAGTGAAGTCACCGCGGCTACCGACGTACCACATGGTGAGCTCGGCGAAGAACTCGTGGACGTTCGTCGACGCATAGGCTTTCCGCCAGCGCCGCTTGGAGGCCTCGTACTGGGCTTCGACGCGTGACCGTACCTCGTCGTCCACGCCGTACTTCAGGATCGTGTGGGCCATCTCGTGGCTGCAGATGTCGCGATGATCGCGATGGCGCGCGGTTGGAAGCTTGAGAAGGCTGTCCTCGGAGCAGCAGGCGTGGAGGCCGCCGTAGCCGCGGGCGCGCTCGTCCATGGTCTGCTCACCGTCGAAGGCGACGCCGGCCATGTGTCGGTACATCGGCAGGTCGGTCACCTTCTGCCGCCGGCCGATCACGTGCATCTCCGCGCCCGCGGAAGCAAGGTTCGCCGCCACGGCTGGCGCCGACTCGAGCAGCCGCGCGATCCTGCGACCCGCCTCGCGGATGGCGTCCTCGGACACGTCAGCGTGCCCCTTGACGCACGCGCCAAACACGTCGAGTTGTTGCGCGTAAAAGCCGCGCTCCGGCGGGACTATCGGCGTAACGGGCGACATGCGCAGCGGAGCCTAGCCGGATCGAGACGGGCCGGGCAGATCAGGCGACGCCGGGTCGAATCAGCAGGTCGTCACGTGCCTCCGCGTCGCTTCGGGCGAAGCTTTGGCGATATCGTCCAGGCTCGCTCACTGACGAGGGACAACGTTGACCGACTCGACACCGACCATCATCTACACGCACACTGACGAGGCACCAGCGCTGGCGACGTACTCGTTCCTGCCGATCGTCAGGGCGTTTGCCGCGCCCGCCGGCATTGCCGTGGAGACCCGTGATATCTCCCTTGCGGGTCGCATCCTGGCGCATTTTCCTGAGCGGTTGACCGATGCCCAGCGCACCGATGACGCGCTGGCCGAGCTGGGCGAGCTGACCCAATCCGCGGGCGCAAACATCATCAAGCTTCCGAACATCAGCGCCTCCATTCCGCAGCTCCGCGCCGCGATCAAGGAGTTGCAAGGCCAAGGCTATGACGTCCCCGACTATCCGGCCGAGGCGACGAACGAGGAGGAGCGCGAGATCAAGGCGCGCTACGACGGGATCAAGGGCAGCGCGGTCAACCCGGTGCTTCGTGAGGGCAACTCCGACCGGCGCGCGCCGAAGGCCGTGAAGGAGTACGCGCGCAAGAACCCACATCCGATGGGGGAGTGGTCGAAAGACTCCCAGACGCATGTATCGCACATGGAAGGCGACGACTTCCGCTCGAACGAGCAGTCGACCACGATCGCCGCGGCGGGCATGCTGAGCATCGAGCTCGTCGCCTGCGACGGAACAGTCACCGCGTTGCGGGATGCTGTCCCGGTGCTCGCGGGCGAGATCGTTGACGCGACCGTGATGAACAGGCAGGCGCTCGTCGCCTTCCTACGAGGAGAGGTCGACGACGCACGGGCTCGCGGTGTGCTGTTCTCCCTGCACCTGAAGGCGACGATGATGAAGGTCTCCGACCCGATTATCTTCGGGCACGCGGTGAAGGTGTTCTTCGAGGACGTCTTCGCGAAGCACGCCGTGGTGCTCGACGAGGCGAACGTCAACGTCAACAACGGGCTCGGCAATCTCCTTTCTGCCATCCAGGACCTACCTGCCGACACGCGGGGAGCGATCGAAGCAGACATCGCCGCCGTCTACGAGCGAGGCCCGGGCCTCGCGATGGCCAACTCCGACCTGGGCATTACGAACCTCCACGTGCCGAGCGACATCATCGTCGACGCCTCGATGCCAGCCATGATCCGCGAGTCAGGCCAAATGTGGAACGCGGCTGGCGAGCTGCAGGACACGAAGGCTGTGATCCCGGATAGCAGCTACGCGGGCGTGTATGCCGAGACGATCGACTTCTGCCGTGACAACGGCGCGTTCGACCCGACGACGATGGGCAGCGTGGCCAACGTCGGACTGATGGCGCAGAAAGCAGAGGAGTACGGCTCGCACGACAAGACGTTCGAGATTCCCGCAGCGGGTGCGGTTCGTGTCGTCGACCAGACCGGAGACGTCATCTTCGAGCACGCCGTCGACGTGGGAGACATCTGGCGTATGTGTCAAGTCAAGGACGCGCCGATCCGTGACTGGGTCAAGCTCGCGGTCGGTCGTGCCCGCGCCACCGGTTCGCCTGACGTGTTCTGGCTCGACGCGGCGCGTGCCCATGACGCCGAGTTGATCAAGAAGGTCCGCGAGTACCTCACTGAACACGAGACGGACGGGCTCCAGATCGAGATCATGGCCCCGGTCGAGGCGACGCGGTCTTCCCTCGAGCGCACCAAGGAGGGCAAGGACACCATCTCTGTGACGGGGAACGTCCTCCGGGACTACCTGACCGACCTCTTCCCGATCCTCGAGCTCGGAACCAGCGCGAAGATGCTCTCGATCGTGCCGCTCATGAGCGGTGGAGGACTGTTTGAGACGGGTGCCGGCGGGTCAGCGCCGAAGCACGTTCAGCAGTTCGAGAAGGAGAACCACCTGCGCTGGGACTCGCTCGGCGAGTTCCTCGCGCTGGCCGTGTCGCTGGAGCACCTGAGCGAGCAGACCGGCAATCAGAAAGCGAAGGTGCTCGCCGAGGCGCTCGACCGTGCGACCGGCACGCTGCTCGATAGCGGCAAGTCACCGTCGCGTAAGGTCAACGAGCTGGACAACCGCGGCAGCCACTTCTACCTCGCGCTCTACTGGGCCCAGGCACTCAGCGAGCAGAGCGAGGACGCATCGCTTCAGGCCTACTTCGCGCCGCTCGCGCGAGCTCTCGCTGACAGCGAAGCGACGATCGTCGAGGAGCTCAACGCGGTGCAGGGGCAGTCGGCGGACGTGGGCGGCTACTACTCGCCGCAGCCGGAGCTGGCGGCGAAGGCGATGCGCCCGAGCTCGGCGCTCAACGAGCTCGTCGAGTCTCTGGCCTGACTGGAACGATCGCCAGGCGCACGGCGTAGGCGTAGCTGGCGAGCAGGAAGACTGCAAAGACGACGATGCCGGCCCAGGCCTCGTGGAATACGAGCGGGTTCGCGATGCGCGTCAACACGTCGCTCACGACGCCCTCCGGGTGCGCCAAGGCGTCCCAGCTGTTCCAGCGAAGCACGCGGCCGAGGTAGACGCCGATGCTCGCGAGCACGAGCGCGGCTATGACCGTGAGACGGCTAGCGGCTGGCCCATAGCGACGCCCGATCACGCGCTGCGCTATGTACAGCGAGGCGAAACCGACGAGCAATCCCGCGGCGGCGGCTGCGATCAGCGTCGCCAGGTCGAGCTCAGCCGGGATACCGCCGTTGAGCTCGCCGAAATGGATCAGGTCGGTGACGATGTACGGCGCATTCGGGAGGAACAGCAGCCAGGCGCCGAGCAATGGGACGAGCGCCGGCAGCCCGAGGCCGAGCCGTTGGGCAACGTAGGCGCCCGCAGCGAGTGGCAGTGGGATCCAGGCGAGGAAAAGGTTCCAGAGAAGGAAGCGATGGCTGGGAGCGCCGCTCGTGATGCTGACCAGCTCGACGAGGCCGACGGTCAGGGCCGTCGCCGCCAGCACGGCCACCCACGGATGAGAGCGAGCGAGATCGCGGGCGTTGGGCAGCTGGACCATGCCATTCAGTCTGCCGGAAGACGCCGAGTCCGCAGTCAGTTCCCCCGTGCCGGATCGTTGTGCGTGGCCGCACGCCTAGAGTAGGCGGCCCATGGGGAAACACGATTCTGACACTGCGCAGCCGCCGGCGCCGACCCCGCCGTCTCTCGGCGATTCTGTCCCGCCCGCCCGGCGATCGCGTGAGACTGTCGACCTGCTTACGACTCGCCGGTCGACGCTCGCGAAGCTGCTCGACGAGCCCGGACCGGACGAGTCTGAGCTGAAGAGCATTCTGACGGTTGGCGCCCGCGTGCCTGACCATCGGCGGCTGACACCGTGGCGCTTCGTCGTCATCCGAGGCGACGCACGGCGCGGCCTCCGCGCTCGCCTCGAGGCGATCTATGAGCAAACGCAGCGGCCCGAGAGCCACGAGGAGCGAGAGAAGGCATTCGAAAAGCTCGGCAGCATCGAGCGCGCACCGGTCACGATCTGCGTGGTGTCGTCGGTCAGGAGCGATTCGCCGAAGGCGCGGAAGACGCCCGAATGGGAGCAGTACCTCTCCGCCGGGGCCGTCTGCCAGAACTTGCTGATCGCCGCGTCCGCGACCGGCTACGCAGCCCAGTGGGTGACTGAGTGGTACGCGTACGAGCCGCTCGTGCGCCGCACGCTTGGTCTCGCCGAGCACGAACGCGTCGCCGGCTTCGTCTTCATGGGCACGGCCACACAGCAACCGCTCGAGCGCACGCGTTCTGAGCTCGTGGACGTGGTGCAGTTTTGGACCGACGCTGCCGGCAAGCTCTGACCGGCCGTCTAGGCCGTTTCGGCGGTCTCGTCCGCATGCGAGTCAACGCGCGGTCTGGTCGTCCACGCGGTCGCCGGTGCCTCGGGAGGCACAAGAGAAGCCGTCCGATTACGGCCGGCGCACTTCGCCTGGTAGAGAGCGGCGTCGGCGCGGGCCAGCGCCGTCTCAGCCGCATCGTGGTCGGTGACCTGGGCAAGACCGATCGAAACGGTCTGTCCTTCAGGCATTCCAGCGGACAGCCGGTCGGCGATACGTCCGGCGCCAACGAGATCGACGTTCGGAAAGATGCCGCAGAATTCCTCGCCGCCATAGCGAGCCAGCGTGTCATGACTGCGCAGGCACTGTCGCCACCGCTCGGCGACCTCTTCGAGGAGTCCGTCGCCGGCAAGGTGGCCGAAGCGATCGTTGAAGAGTTTGAAGTGATCCAGATCGAGCATCGCCACGCAGATCGGATAGTCGTGCGCACGGGCCCGTTGGATCTCGACCGGCAGCTGGCTTTCGAGCACGCGCCGGTTCTCGAGACCGGTGAGCGGGTCGAGGCGACTTGTCTGCTCGAAGGCGTGGGCTCTGTCTCGCAGGTCGCGTACAAGACCGTTCACTGCCAGCCCAGTGAGGGTAGCGACGAGCAACCACATCAGTGCCGACTGGCGTTCGCCAGGGACGACCGACGTATCGCTCGTTGCGAGAAACGGCACGAATAGCGCGAGCGCCACGGCGCCGAGGCCGAGCGTAACGCCGAGGCGAGTGCCGTGCAGCGCGAGCCACAGGACGGGGAGGAGGATCAGAGGGGTGAGCGCGTCCGAATCGCTGCTCGTCTCGCGTAGGAACGCGACGATTCCGACGAGAAGCAACGGCGGCAGCACGGTGGCGATCGATGGCAGCCTCGTCCAAGGGATCAGAGGTATCGAGGCCACCAGGAGGCAGCCGAGCGCAAGTGCGATCAGGAACGAGGGAGACCGTGACCCTTCGGCCTGGATGTGCACCGCGGCGAAGCCGACCAGCATGGCGACGAGGAACGGCGCCGCCCGGCGAAGCGGCGCGTCGTCGCGCACTGCGGGTCCGAGTAAGAGGCCGGGGCGCGGCCGCTCGCTGCCCCGGGGTGTCGGCCGAACAACGGTCACATCTCACATATCGGCTCATGCGAGTCCGATCCTCCTGCCCTGCTTGAGGGATGTCAGTGACACTAAGAAGGGGCGCCACCGTACCGAAAGAGCTGTATACGATCGCGTGATCGAGATCAGCTGCCCGAACTGTGCCGAACAGGAGCGTCTGAGTGGTGAGGCGCGCGCCGACGCGATCTGGATCACCTGTGAGGCATGTGGCACGGAATGGCTGCGCGACCCGGACGTCTGCACAGCGTGCGGCGCGCGCTCGATCGCCGACCGTCGCGAGCCCCTGTTTCAGAAGGCTCGAGGCACGCAGCAGTCGATCATCGGCTACCGCATTGTCAAAGAGTGCTGGTCGTGCCGTTGGACCGAGGAGAGTCCGACGGAAGGTTCCGCTACGACCTGATCCTGCGGCCATGTGCCTCGACCACGCATCGGAGAGTCGAGGTGTGCGACTGATGAGATGTCACCGACTCCGGTTCACCTGGGTTCGAATGCCTGCGATAGCGGCAATCGCCGCAGCCTGTCTCGCAGCGTCCGGCTGTGCGGGCAGCAGCGACGGTGTCGGCGGCGACGGTGTCGCTCCGATTGAGCCGAGCGCCACGGATGCTGTGTCCGCCGCCGTGGCGGATATCGGCGACGTAGAGCTAGCCGTAG
>JAUVPB010000144.1 GCA_030598925.1 Actinomycetes bacterium | reverse complement strand
TTCGCTGACCGTCGTGATCGTCTGCTGCACGATCCCGTCGTCGTCTTCGGGCGGCGCTGCGGGAGGGGTGTCTGGCGTGTCGTCCATGTCCTAACGAGGCGCGGGCGACAGCATACTCGTCGTGCGGTTCGATGCCGCAGGGAACGTGAAGGGGAACGCGGAAACCTACGCCGCGCCGTGGCCGCGAGCGCCGAGTCACCAGGCGCTACTCGCTAAACGGATCGAAGTCGTCCGGCGTTTCGGCCGGTTCGAGCTCCGGGTCGAACCGAGTAGGCGGCTCGACTTGGCCTCGGTCATCAGGCACGTCGTCTGCACTGCTGCAAGCGCCGCCGCAGGCGCCGACGAGAAGTGCTATCGCCACAACCAGGAGCGCCATGAGCGGCCGTCTCAAGCGAGCCCTGAGCACGCGCCGAGCCTACTTGACACGCAATTCACACGCTTCTCCGTGTCCTTTCGAGGCAACCGGCGCGTTGACGACTCGTGGGCGCGTCCTAGGGCGCGACGCTCCTGGTGATCCGATGCTGTACCTACCGTACGGCAGTGGACTCCGAAAAGGAGGAGGCAATGGCGCTACCACTCGCGGTTGATGTGAATGTAGGCGACTCATTCGAGACTGCGCTCAACACGATCTTCGACTTCTTACCGAAACTCATCGCAGCCCTCGTAATTCTGCTAGTCGGATATCTCATCGCCCGGCTTCTTGGGAGGTTGACCGTAAAGCTGCTGGACTGGATGGGCGTCGACAAGCGCCTGGGAGATACGTCGGCTGGCGGCTGGCTCCAACGATATTCGCCGCGCGGGAGCATGTCCCGTCTCATCGGGGCAATCGTCTATTGGGTTCTCTTCCTCGGCGTCATTTCTCTCTCGCTAACGGCGCTCGAGATCAAAGAGGTAACGAGAGTCGTCGCCTCGGTCTACAACTACATACCCAACCTCGTCGCGGCACTCGTGATCCTGCTGGTCGCGGTGGTCGGAGCCGGCTTTGTCGCGAATCTGATCAGAAAGGCGATGGACGACTCGGCCTCAGGCCGTCTCGTCGCGCAGATTGTGCAGATCGTGATCCTCGTGCTCGCGTCGTTCATGATGCTGAACCAGCTAAACATCGCGAACGACATCGTGGTCATTACGTATGCGGCGATCGTCGGTGCCGTGGCCGTCGCCTCGGCCCTTGCGTTCGGACTCGGCGGGCGCGGCAGTGCCGAGCGGCTGCTCAACGAGATCTACGAGCAGAAGTACGCGCAGCGAAAGCGCTCAGGACCGGACATCTAGTACGTCGTTGCAGAGCCGGTTCGGGGAGGGCGCCCACGTGTCAGTGGTAGCGCTCTCCCCGCGGCCTCTCCGAGGGGCGTCGGGCTTAGGCGAGCAATTGCTTCTTGTACTTCTGGAACTCGTCCTCGGTCAGCTCGCCCTTGTCTCGCAGCGCTGCGAGGCGCGTTAACTGTTCCGATGCATCGCCCTCGTTGTTCCGACTGGCGTTGTCGGCACCCATCGGTCCGATGTCGTTGGGGCGCGCGATTACGTACACGAGCACACCAAGTAGCGGCACGAAGATGACGAACAACGTCCAGAGTGCCTTGGAGCCGCCTCCGTGGTCAACGCGACGCCAGACGTCGATCAGCATCGCCACGACGATCCAGATCCAGACCGCCCACAGTGCGATAAGCGCGATAGTCCAGAAGATCTCTAGGAGCGGGTAGTCCGCTGCTAGTGGCATAGGCATCTCTCCTCGGGTTGTGTGGCGCGTTGCGTCGCGACACACTATTCGCCGCATCACGGCCGCGCAATGCGACGCTGAAGCCGAGCTCGACGCCTTCTCCTGAAAGACGTCGTCTCGTCCGACCACCGGTCCGCATAGGATTCGCGCCGAGAACGGCCGTGGAAGACACGAATCCCACCGAGACGGCGGGCGGCGGCGAGGTAGCCGTCGGCTCACGCGTGCTCGTGTTCGGGGCGCTGTACGGCGCCGCCGTCGCCGAGCTACCCGCGCCCGTGGAGGTCTCGATGCGCAGGCCGCCGATCGTTCAGCGGCCCGATCCGGTCCGTCTGCTCGATCGCGAGGTCGAGTTCGCCGAGATGCAGAGTTCCGTCGCTCCCGGTGCCGTACTCCATCTTGTCGGAGAAGGCGGTGTTGGGAAGACTGCGCTTCTTCGCCATCTCGCCCATTCGCCGAGTACAGACCAGTGTCCCGACGGAGTCATCTACATCTCCGCCCGCGGTCTCGCGGTCACCGACGTCCTCCAAGCCATCTATGAGGCCGTCGCGCTGCCCGCATCGCGAGCAAAGGGCGCCGCCGACGAGATTGCCGACGCGCTCTCCTCGCTGCGCCTGCTCGTCATCCTCGACGACGTCGAGATCGCGTCATCCGAGGCCGAGGAGCTCGTTGCTGTGCTTCAGGCATCCGCCACCGTGGCGTCATCACGCACGGGAATCTCGATTCCGGGCGCGAAGGTGGTGCCGCTCGGAGGTCTTCCGGCGGAGGCCTCCTCCGCGCTTCTGACCGAGCTGATTGGACACGAGCCCAGCGGAACCGACGCCGAGGCCGCCGCCGCAATCGCGGCGGCTGTCGGCGGCAATCCGCAACGGTTGGTGCAAGCTGGCTCTCTTGCGGGCTGGAACTGGCCACAGCTCGGCGAGCTTGCGCAGCAGCTCGGCTCGAGTGCTGATACCACGCTTGCGCGTCTAGCGCTCGCTGGTCTCAACGAAACAGAGCAGCGGTTGGTTGCGGCGCTGGCGCTCCCGGGCAACCCGTCGGTCGGCGCCGAGCACCTCGGAGACATGGCCTCGCTCGAAGGCACGAGCGACGTCGTTCGCCGCCTTGTCCAGGCTGGTTTCATCATCGAAGAGGACGAGCGATATCGCCTGGCTGATGACATTGCCGCCGAGGTCGAGAGCTCGTGGCCGCTCTCGTCGGCCCGCAGCGTCGCCTTGGCCTACATCACGGGCTGGGCCGAGGGCAACCGTCGTACACCTGAAGCCGTTGCGGCGGAGTCGGACGCGATCGTCGGGCTGGCCGAGTGGGCGACTGCTTCGGCACAGCATCGCGAAACGCTCCGCCTCGCGTGGGTCGCCGCAGCACCGCTCGCTCTGGGCGCGCGTTTCGGAGCGTGGGGGAGGCTGCTCAACGCAGCACACGGAGCGGCACGCGCGCTCGACGACAAGGCCGCGGAGGCGTGGGTGGAGCACGAGCACGGCTCGCGCGCCCTCATGCTTGGTGACAACGAGGCGGCGGCACACCACCTCGCAATTGCTGCCGAGATGCGCGACGCCATCGACGATGCCGAGGGTGCAGCCGCCACGCGGCGTACTATCGGTCTCGTGCCCAGCGGGCGAGGTGGACGGCGACGCCAACAAACTTCCCGGACCTCGGGGAGCCTCGATATGTCGAATCCGGGCACTCGGCGTCTGCTCTTGCTCGGAGGTGCCGTAGCCCTCGCGGCGATCGCGATCGCCGTCGTGCTCGCGACGCGGGGCGGAGACGATTCCGCCTCGTCGACCACGGGCGACACGAGCGCGATCGTCGAGCCGACGCCGGGTGAGGTGACGCCGCCACCGCTGGACCCAACGGACGTCGATCCTCCGAGCTCGACCGATCCGCCTGCCACTCCGCCCGCGAGCTCGGGGAACCTCCAGCCCATCAATCCCAACGGGCCACCGATTCGCGAGGGAAGTGAGGGCGAACGCGTCCGTCGCCTGCAGGAGGCTTTGGCGGCGTTCGGCTACGAGCCCGGGGCAGCAGATGGCGCCTATGGCCCCGCCACGCGGGATGCGATCATTGCGTTCCAGCGCGACAACAACCTTGATGCCGATGGCGTCGCGGGTCGGGCCACAATTCGCGCCGTCAACGCGCAGATCCGCGAAACTGCGTGACGCTCTAGCCGCGGCACGACTAGCATCCGCGATCGCTGGTTCCTTCGGCTGCGAGCCGGGTCGGGCCGCGGGCACGGCTCGAACGCAAAGCCCTGCGGGCGCGCGCGCCGTCAGGGAGGCGGGATACTTAGAGCGATGAGCGCGAACTTCGAGCCGGCAGCCTCACCGCCGCGGCAACCGAGCGCCGAGCGATTGCTGATCGTGTACCGCGACCGTGACCTGCTGGTTCGCTCGTCGGGCGCGGCCGCGAACCTGCCGGCAATCGACGGAAGCCGTGAGCTCCGGCTCGAGCTCGACCAGGAGCACTACCTGGGGAGACTTGACGGGGTCGACTGCTTTGCGTCACATGTCCCTGAGGATGTCGAGCCTCCGGACGATCACGAGTTCAGGGGGTTGCGTGCGCTCTGGACACGCCTGCCCGAGGATCAGTTCTGGCTCGCGGGACGCGGCTATCAGATCGTCGAGTGGGATCGCACCCACCGCTACTGTGGCCGCTGCGGCGAGCCAACAGAGAACGCGCTGCCGGAGCGGGCAAAACGCTGCTCCTCGTGCGGCCTCAGTAGCTTTCCGCGACTATCGCCCGCTGTGATCGTCTGCATCACCCGCGGGAACGAGATCCTCCTCGCCCAAGGAACGAGGTTCCCGGGGGCCTTCTACAGCGTGCTCGCTGGTTTTGTGGAGCCCGGCGAGTCGCTCGAGGAGACCGTCGCGCGCGAGGTCAAGGAGGAGGTTGGCATCGACGTTGACAAGATCCGCTACTTCGGCAGCCAGCCGTGGCCGTTTCCGCATTCGCTGATGATCGGGTTCTCGGCCGAACACGCGGGTGGCGAGCTCGCGCTCGATCCAGAGGAGATCGCCGACGCGAACTGGTATACGCGCGACACACTTCCGGAGCTACCGCCTCGTCTGTCAATTGCGCGCACGCTCATCGATGCGTACGTCGAGGGCTCGTTGGGCTCTCGCTGATCAAGGGGGAATACAACATGCAGCTCGATCCAGGTCGTGTCGGAGCGTGGCTCACGGGGTTCGTCAGCTTGACGGCTAAGCAGTCGATCGAGGCGGTACAGGAGATCGAGGAGCTCGGTTACGGCTCCGCCTGGTACCCGGAGGCGTTCGGCACAAAGGAGTGCTTCAGTGCGGGCGGCCTGCTGCTCGGGGCAACATCGCGCATCATCATCGGCACGGGAATCGCGAATCTCTGGGCACGCAACGCGGTCGCGATGGCGAACGGCGCGCGGACACTCGGTGAGGCCTACCCCGGCCGCTTCCTCCTCGGCCTCGGTGTCAGCCACGCAGAGCAGGTAGGACCGCACGGTCTCCCGTACGCGAAGCCGATCTCGACGATGCGGACATACCTCGACGACATGGAGGCGGCGCCGTTCTTTGGTCGCGAGCCCGAGCCGAGCGTGCCCATCGTGCTCGCGGCCCTCAGGCCGAAGATGCTCGAGCTCGCAACCGAGCGCACGGAGGGTGCGCATCCCTACTTCGTTCCGGTCGAACATACGCGCCGTTCCCGCGAGATCCTCGGTAGCGGCAAGCTGCTCGCACCGGAGCAGGCCGTTGTGCTCAGCGACGATCCTGCCAAGGCGCGCGAGATTGCACGTTCGCACACGCCCTTCTACCTGGGTCTCGAGAACTACCGCAAGAACCTCCTCTGGCTCGGATACGACGAAGCGGACGTTGCGGATGGCGGTAGCGACCGGCTCGTCGACGATGTCGTCGCAATGGGCGGCGTCGATGTGATAGCTGCCCGCGTGCGGGCGCACCTCGACGCTGGGGCGGACCACGTATGTATTCAGCCGCTCATCGCAGAGCAAGACCGGTTTCCGCTCGCCGAGCTCCGTGAGCTTGCTCCGGCCCTACTAGGGCTGTAGGTCCACCTGTACTCGGGGCGGCGTTGCGAGGCGATGCGTATGTAGAGCCGCTCGACCCTGTGCCCGGGTCGGCTGCGGCGTCGCGTGTACTGCGATTTGCCAATTTGCGAGTTGGTCGTTCTCTCCTAGGGTGAGATCGGGAGGTCGCTCTCGGAGACGAGGGCGATGTGGCTAGGCGCGGGGCGCGGTGTAACGACAGCCGGGTTTCGGTCACGGAGGAGAGGCACCACATGGGGTCAGATGAGCGGATCGCCGTCGAGGGCAGACCTGGGATCACGTGTCGACGCACAGCCGCTGGGCGAGTGCGTTTCGAGATCTCGGTTTCAGACGGTGAGGGGGTACCGCGTTTTCTGACCGTCGCTGGTGGCCTCGCGCGGGCCGAGGCAGCCCTAGCTGCCCACGCCGCAACGCGACTCTCCGCGACCAACGGCACCGACCTGACGTTTGGAGAGGCGCTTGAGCGTTGGCTCGAGTCGCCATCCATGAGCACGCGCGAGCGTCAGGACTACGAGTGGCCGGTATACGTCCACCTCGTCCCGCGTCTTGGCCACCTTCCCCTCAGCGAGCTCGGCGAGTGGCACGCGATCGCGTTGCTCGACGAGTTGCGTGAGGCCGGCTATACGAGCTGGAGTATCAAGACGGTACTCGAGCCCATGCGCGAAACCACTCGGTTCGCGGTTGAGCAGTGTGTCCTGGAGCGGGATCCGCTCGCGACGCTCGAAGCGATTCTTGAAGAGGACTCGCGCCCGGTGGAGGCCGAGGTTGAAGGCTGCACGATTGTCGACTTGAGGCGCTTCAAGGCGACGCAAGCATCGATCTGAAACAGCGGTAAGCGCAAACGTCCGTAGTGCCATGGGGCCGCCGTCAGAGGCGGCCTCACTCGTTCCGGGGTGAAAAGGCGCGCGCCCTGGCGGACCGACGCGGCTCCAGAAATACCGAAGAGGGGCGGCAGATACCGCCCCTCTCCGAGAGACCGTGGGTGCGGCTCCCACGTCCTCAGCGACCCTCGTCATGAGCATGCCTAGCCATCTCCTGCCGCGCAATGACTCGGAGGGGTGGTATTCGGGCGCCTTCGAACCCTCCCATCGGGGGACGACGAGTGACTACCCGTCGCCCATAGTCGAGTTCAGGAGCAATGAGCTCCATTGGTGGAGGGCCCCGATGCGGCGGGGGCTCGACCATGAGATTAAGGGCGGAGTCATACGGCGACTCCGCCTTTTTTCTACGCCCAGAGCCGTGGTTGATTCGGCTTGTCGGGTGTGGCGTGGGTGACGTCTGGGCAGTGCGGAGTGTGACGCTGTCGCGTGCCTATACTCGCGACGGGGCCGTTAGCTCAGTTGGTAGAGCAGGGGACTTTTAATCCCAAGGTCACAGGTTCGATTCCTGTACGGCCCATCAAGAAATACCTGCAAATCGACTACTTCGTGATCGGGTCACAGGGCTCGGTCACGCCAACACCGTCCATGGGGCCACGCAGGGGGCCACACGCCCGCCAAGGACAACCGCGGCGGACGTCTCATGCCTCGCGTTTTGACGAGACCGTCAGCGCGGCAGGGTCCGAAGGGCGGACACCCGCATCGACACTGGCGCGCCCTCTGGCGGAC
>JAUVPB010000058.1 GCA_030598925.1 Actinomycetes bacterium | reverse complement strand
GCGATCCGCGATCGGATTCTCGAGGAACACATGCTCGATGGAGTCACGATCGTCGATCCGTTGACGACCTGGATCGAGGCGGACGTCGAGATCGAGCCGGACGTCACGGTGCATCCGTTTACGGTACTTCGAGGTAGCTGCCGGATCGAGACGGGTGCAGAGCTGGGGCCGCACGTCGTCGCTGTCGACTCCCGGATCGGTCCCAACTCGGTCGTCGGCCCGTTCGCGTATCTGCGGCCGGGCGCGGACCTCGACGCGGGCGCGAAGGCGGGGACCTTCGTCGAGATCAAGAACGCGCAGCTTCGGGCGGGAGCAAAGGTGCCGCACCTCTCCTACATTGGGGACGCCGAGATCGGCGAGGGCACGAATATCGGCGCAGGTGCGATCACCGCCAACTATCGAGCCGAGCGGTACACGACGAAGCAGCGAACGACGATTGGACGCAACGTCCATACTGGCAGTCAGAATGTGTTCGTGCCTCCTGTTTCGATCGGCGACGACGCATGGACAGCGGCAGGATCTACGATTACTGATGACGTTCCCAGCGGCGCGCTGGCGATAGCGAGAGCGCGGCAGGTCAACAAGGAGCGATATGGCGACAAGCGGCAGCGTGACTGAATTGACCGCACTCCCGGGTCTCGACGCTCTCAACAATCCGCAACCCGACCCGGAGGCGGACAGGTGGCTCGAACGTGCTCCGCAGCCACGGTTGATGCTGTTCGCGGGTCGCTCCCATCCAGAGCTGGCGCATCGCATCGCGACGGAGCTGGGCATCGAGCTTGGGAACGTCGATCTGAGGACCTTCGCCAACGGCGAAACGTACTGTCGCTACCTCGACTCGATTCGGGGCTGTGACGCCTTCATCGTCCAGTCGCCGGCCATCTCGCCGAACGACCATCTGATGGAGTTGCTCGTGATGATCGATGCCGCGAAGCTGGCCTCGGCGAAACGCATCACAGCCGTTCTTCCGTGGTACCCCTACTCGCGGCAGGACAAGAAGTCGGCCCCACGTGAGCCGATTACGGCGAAGCTGATCGCCGAGCTTCTTCAGGCTGCTGGCGTCGACCGAGTGCTGACGATGGATCTGCACGCAGGTCAGATCCAGGGCTTCTTCACGATCCCGGTCGACCACATGACGGCGCTGAAGCTCTTCGCCCAGCACTTCCACGACCAGGGGCTGGCGGGCGAGGGCGTCGTCGTCGTGTCACCCGACCCCGGTCGGGCGAAAATCGCCCGCAAGTTCGCGGAGCTACTCGACAGCGATCTCGCGATCCTCAACAAGGCGCGTCCCAGCCACGATGTGGCTCAGGTCACAGAGGTGATCGGCAAGGTACGAGGCAAGACCGCCGTCATGACCGATGACATGATCGTGACGGGCGGCACGCTTCGAGCCGGCGCCGAGGCGCTGCTTGAGGCTGGCGCGCAGGTCGTCTATGCGTGCGCGACTCACGCGCTGTTCCCGAACGGTGCCCTTCAGCGTCTCGTCGAAAGCGAGATCGAGCAGATCGTGGTCACCGATACGGTCCCGCTCAGCCCGCTCGAGCGGCCGGACAAGGTCCAGGTCCTGACCGTTTCCAAGATCCTCGCTGAGTCAATCCGCAACGTGTTCTCCGACGAATCCGTGTCGGCGATCTTCGCGGGCGAGAACCAGCTGTTCTGAACGCCCAGCCGTCGGCTTAGGCCGCGTGCCCGTTGCTCAACGACGACGGGAACTGACTGATCGAGCTGATGTCGGCCGTGACCGCTTCCTCTCCCGTCACCTGTCTCCACCAGCTCTGCTCGCGGCGCCCCTTTGCGCCGAGAACCTGGTGGGCGTAGCGTCCGAGCGAGCCGCCCTGTGCGAGCAGCGCGGTCGTCGCTTGGGCATCGAGTGGCCGGCTGAGATAGAAGCCCTGCGCCAGCCCGCATCGAAGGTTCCGCAGCGCCTCGGCTTGAGCGTCCGACTCGACCCCTTCGGCCAGCGCGGCGAGACCGAGCGTCCGGCAGAGGTCCATGATCGTCTTCGTGAAAGCCGCCTTCTGCTCGTCGCGCGCCACGCCGTCGACGAACGGCTTCGCCACCTTCAGCAGATCGATCGGGAAACTGTGGAGGTAGTGGAGTGACGAGTACCCCATGCCGAAGTCGTCCACGGCCACCCGAGAACCGAGTCGCCGGAGCTCGGTCAGCATGTCGGCGCTTCGCTCGGCGTCTCTCATCATTACGGTTTCCGTGATCTCGAGCAGCAGTGAGCTTGGCGTCACCGCCGCAGCGTTCGATGCGTCGAGAACCTGATCAAGAATCCGGGCGTCTTCGAGTTGGCGCCCTGAGAGGTTGACGGCCATCGAGAGCGAGCCGTTCTGCGGGAACTGTCGCTGCCAGGTACCAAGTTGCTGGCAGGCCTGATGGAGAACCCACTCACCGATCGGACTGATTAGCCCGGTGTCCTCAGCGATCTCGACGAACCGAGTGGGTGGAAGCAAGCCGCGGTCGGGATGCTCCCAGCGAAGCAATGCCTCCAGCCCGAGGATCCGCCCCGAGGCGAGCTCGATGATGGGCTGGTAGTGGAGCAGCAACTGGTCTCTCATCAGGGCCCCACGTAGATCCGACTCGAGCTCGCTTCGGTCGAGCGCCTCCTCGTGCATGCTCGGCTCGAACACGACGAAGGTGCCCTTACCTCGTTGCTTGGCCTGGTACATGGCGATGTCGGCGTTTCGGAGGAGCTCGTCCGTCGCATGGACGAGCGTGCTCATCGCGATTCCGATGCTCGTCTGCGCGAAGGATTCGCGTCCGCCGATCACAAACGGCTCGGCCATCGCGCGCAGCACACGCTCCGCGATCTCGATCGCGGCCGCCGGCGTTCGCGTCTCTTCAAGGAGCAGTGCGAATTCGTCGCCTCCCAGACGCGCCGCCGTGTCCGTCGGTCGCAGACACGTGCGAAGTCGGGCTGCCACACTCTTGAGCAGCTCGTCGCCCACCGCATGCCCGCGGGAGTCGTTCACTGTCTTGAAGTTGTCGAGGTCGAGAAAGAGGACCGCGAACGGACTCTGCTCCCGCCGGAATGCGTGTTCGACCCGGTCCAGGAGGAGAGCGCGGTTGGCAAGGTCGGTGAGCGGATCGTGGAACGCCTGGTGTGATAGCTGTTGCTCGAGGGCCTTGCGAGAGCCGATGTCTCGGGCGGAGATTACGAGGCAGCGGAGGCGAGGATCGTCCAACCTGTTGTTGCAGACGATCTCGACGTGCAGCCAGTGACCGTCCGCATGTTGGATCCGCCACTCGGCCGGAGCCGCAGTACCGGGGCTCGCCAGTGCGTGGGAGAGGAATGCCGTTGCGCTCGCTCGGTCGTGCGGGTGGACGAAGGAGAGAATCCGCTGCCCATATTGCTCGCTGATAGCGCGACCCAGTATTCGGGTCGCCGATGGCGTCTGATCGCGAATGCAGAGCTGTCCGTCCAGCACGATCGTCGCGTCCGGCAACGTGTGCACTAGCGCGCGAAAGTACTCCTGCTGAGCACTGTTCGCGCTTCCGGCCCGGGCCGCTTCGGCCTGCTGGGCGGCGTCAGCGTGCGTGATGTCTACTTGAGGCGTCACAGGTTCCGGCGACGAGCCCAACGGAGTATCGCCGGCAGGGTCGTCTTCGGTTACACGAAGGGGGGGCGCCATGAACTGAGGGGTCGTACCGCTCGACAAGCCGGTGTAGGTCACACTGTCGGGGGAACGGGTTGGAGCCGCGTCCCTCAAAAGGGGCAGGTCAGCGCTGACCCTCACCACCACGGCCTCCTCTGACGGTAGGCGTCATCGGCGCTGCATCCGCGTTGGCTACACTTGCGAGTCGCATGACCACCGATCGAGTTCAGCTTGAATTGCACGCGCGCGAGCCGGCCGGCACCCGCGCCGCTCGCCGTATGCGTCGCGAAGGCCTCATCCCTGGTGTGATCTACGGACAGGGAAGCGAGCCACAATCCTTCTACGTCGTCGAGCGCGACTTCCGTCGCGCGACCGGCGGGGGGCAGCGGCTCAACGCCATCTTCCAGATCGCGTTCGGTGGCGGCAACGGCGAGCTCCTCGCAGTCGTCAAGGAATACCAGATCAACCCGACTCGAGCGAAGCTGATTCATGTCGACCTTCAGGAGATTCGACTCGACCAGGCAATCGAGACCGCGATACCAATCGAGCCCGTCGGGCACGCTCCGGGTGTGATCGAGGGCGGGATCCTCAACGTTGTTCAGCGCGAGATCAATATCTCCGGCTTGCCGCTCGAGCTTCCGGATGTGCTCGAGGTCAGCATCGAAGGCATGGAGCTCGGCGACTCGCGCACGATTGCCGACCTCGAGGTGCCTGAGGGCATCAGGGTCATCGACGAGCCCGACGCAATAGTCCTAACCGTCGCCGTGACGCGAGTCACGCTCGTTGAGCCCACCGAGGAGGAAGACGAGGAGCTGCTCGAAGGCGAGGAGCTGGAGGAGGGGGCCGAGGAGGCCGCCGACGACGAGGTCGAGTCGGAGGACGAAGTCGAGTCCTAGAGCGACCCGCCCGGCCTGGGAGCGAGAACGCGTCTTCACGCGAGCAAGGGCGAATCAGAAATCGGAAGGCTGCGTGGTCTACTCATGCGCCTGCTAGGTCGCGGCGCTCCATCGATCGATCTGCTGATCGTGGGACTTGGCAATCCGGAGACCAAGTACTCCGGCTCGCCACACAACGTCGGGTTCATGGTCGTCGAAGAGCTCGCCCGCCGGCATGGCATCAGCGTGCGCGGCAAGTTCTCCGGCAAGGTGGGCGACCTGCGATTGGAGAGCACGCGTGTCGTCGTGCTCCAACCGCTCACCTACGTGAACAGGTCAGGGGAGTCTGTCCGGCAGGCGATGCGTTTCTACAAGCTTCCGCCTGAGGCGCTGGTCGTCGTTCACGATGAGGTCGATCTGATGCCGGGTCGGATTCAGGTGCGTGCGGGTGGAGGACTGGCCGGACACAACGGGCTCAAGTCGATCGCCTCGCATCTCGGTACTGAAGATTTTCTCCGCGTCCGGATCGGTGTCGGCCGGCCCGGTCGCGGCGACCGGCGGTCGGTGGCGGACTACGTCCTCTCGCGTTTCTCGCCTGACATCGACGTCGAGGGGATCGTTGCGCGAGCCGCAGATGCCGTCGAACTGATCGCTCGGGACGGGCTCGACGAGGCTCAGCGACGGTTCAACGGCGAAGACCCTTCATGAGCACGAGAACGGCCGTCCACAGCGGCCTGGAGGCGATCGCTCGCGAACTCTCGGCGTCGGAGCGGTTCGGGCTGTTTCTCGCCAAGCCAGGCTCGGTACGCGTTTCGGAGCCGCTGCTGCCGGTGTTCGTGACGGCGCTTCAGCTCGCTCACTCCGGCGGCTCCTTCGGCTCCGACCGCGACGCGGGGCTGGTTGTTCTCTTGCCCGATGACGGCGACGCACGGGACCTCGCGGAGGCCGGCTCGTGGTACCTCGGTGAGGACAACGTCGCCGTGCTCACCTCACGCGGCGTGCGCTACGACAGTGGGCTAGAGCCGCCCGTTCACCTCGTCGGCGAGCGGGCGCGCGCGCTCGACATCGCCGCGCGCGGGGGTCTCGTCTGCGCATCGGCGATCGGGTTCGCAGAGGGAATGCCTCCACCCGCCAGGCGCTCGCGCCCGGTCACGCTCGCGGTCGGTGATCAGACGCCCGTGGAGCAGCTGGTCGCCGAGCTTGTCGAGGCCGGGTACGACCGAGTCGAGCGGGTGGAGCAGCGCGGTCAGCTGGCGGTTCGGGGAGGCCTCGTCGACGTGTACCCGGCGACCGGCCGCGAACCCGTTCGCATCGATCTACTCGGCGATGAGATCGACAGCCTGCGCGCTTTCTCGCCCTTCACGCAACGAACGATCCGCTCGCTCGAGCACGCCACCGTCTACCCGGCGATCGAGCGCCGCTCCGGCCCGGCGCCTGACGGCGTGCCCGAGCCTCGACTCGGCACAGGGTCCGACGCCCCGGACGACCTGATCGCGCCGTTTCCTTCGTTCGATCTCATGTGGGAGCCCGACGCGATCCGAACGGCGATCGAGGAGGAGGCGCTCCCGCTTCCCGACATGTCCGACGCAGTTGGCGGCTCGTCGCTTCCGGACGGCCAGTCGCACGTGTTCGAAGCGCAGCCGCCTGCGCTCGCAGCACGCGGCCTAGCCGAGGTCGAGCGTCAGCTAAGCAGCCTCGTGAACGCCGACCAACGTGTCATCGTCAGCTTTCAACACCGTGGCGAGGCTCAGCGCCAGGCCGCGCTGCTGCGTCGCACCGAGTTGCGATGGCTCTCCGCCGAGGATGCTGAGCTGCCCGACGAGGCCGGTGTCTACTTCACGGTCAGCGACGCGCGGCGCGGCATGGTCTCGCGCGAGCTGCGCGTGTCGCTTATCCCCGAGGGGCGCGTTTTTCGCCGTCGCCGCCCGACTGCGGAGGCACGCGTCGGGCGAGCCCTCCAGTCATTCGCCGATCTCCGCACCGGCGACTTCGTCGTTCACGAGGATCACGGTGTAGGGCTACTCGAGGGCTTCGAGACGAAAACAGTCTCGAACGTGACCCGCGACTACCTCAACCTCGCGTTCCGAGGCGAGGACCGACTCTACGTCCCACACGAGCAGATCGGCAAGGTCTCGCGCTACGTCGGTGGCGACGGATCAGGCCCGAAGCTCTCCAAGCTCGGCGGCAAGAGCTGGCAGACGATCAAGACGCGCGCACGGGCGGGCGCGCGCGAGCTCGCCGGCGAGCTGATCGATCTCTACGCGCGGAGGCAGCGGGTCGAAGGCCACACGCACGACACCTCCGACGAGCTGATCGCGCAGCTCGAGACGAGTTTTCCATTCGAGGAAACCCGTGACCAAGCGGCCAGCGTCGATGCGGTGAAGGAAGACATGGAGTCGACCCGCCCGATGGATCGACTGATCTGCGGAGACGTCGGTTTCGGCAAGACCGAGATCGCGGTCCGGGCTGCGATGATTGCCACCGTCAACAGCAAGCAGACGCTCGTGTTGTCCCCGACGACGGTCTTGGCGCAACAACACTGGAACACCTTCAGAGATCGCTTCATGGACCTCCCTGTCAACGTGGATATGGTTTCGCGCTTCCGGCGGCCGGCCGAGGTGAAGAAGACCCTCGCGGCATTCGCGAAGGGTGAGATCGACGTGCTCGTGGGTACGCATCGCGTGCTTTCGCGTGACGTAATCCCGAAGCAGCTCGGTCTCGTGATCGTCGACGAGGAGCAGCGATTCGGCGTCGCACAGAAGGAACTGCTGCGTCAATTGCGCAACGAGGTCGACGTGCTCGCGATGTCGGCGACCCCAATTCCTCGCACACTGCACATGTCCCTCGCCGGGCTGCGGGATATCAGCGTCATCGAGACGCCGCCCGAAGGTCGGCGCCCGATCCGCACGCACGTCGGGGAGTACGACGAGGAGCTGATCGCTCAGGCCCTACGACGCGAGAGCGAACGCGGTGGGCGGTCATTCTTCCTCCACAATCGCGTCGAGACGATCGACGAGGCCGCCGAGAGGTTGAAGCAGCTGTGCCCAGAGCTGCACTTCTTGGTTGGCCACGGCAAGCTGGCCGAGCGCCAGCTGGAAGAGGTCATGCTGCGGTTCGTCGAGGGCGAGGCGGATGTGCTCGTGTCGACGACGATCATCGAGTCGGGCCTCGACATCCCTCAGGCCAACACGTTGATCGTAGAGCGGGCAGACACGCTGGGCCTTGCACAGCTTTACCAGCTGCGCGGCCGGGTGGGACGCAGCGATGTCGTCGCCCACGCGTACTTGTTCTATCCGGATGCTGCTGAGCTCAGCGGCGATGCGCGAGCCCGGCTCGCGACGCTCGCCGATCACACTGAGTTGGGCAGTGGTTTCGCTATCGCGATGCGCGACCTCGAGATTCGTGGCGCGGGGAATCTGCTCGGCGGCGAGCAGTCCGGCCACGTGGCGGCGATCGGTTTCGAGCTCTACGTCGAGTTGCTCAACGAAGCGGTTGCGGAGCTCGACGGGACGCGAGCGGTGGCGACCCGTCCCGTAAGGGTGGACGCTGCGGTCGACGCGTACGTGCCGTCGGACTACATCGACGCCGAGGCGATGAAGATCGATCTTCACCGGCGGTTGACGCTAGTCCAGACCGAGGAGGAGCTACGCGAGCTGGAAGCGGCCACCGAAGACCGGTTCGGGCCGGTGCCCGAGCCCGTGGCCAACCTCTTCGGCATCCAGCGGGCCAAGCTGACGGTCGCTCAGCTTGGCGTCGACTACCTCGTGCTACGAGGCGGAAAAGTAACGGTGGGCAAGGTCACGGTCGGCTCCACTGAACTCAAGGGCCTCCGTGCGCTTGCCGATACGGCGGTGTACTCGAGCGCCACACAGGAGATCTCAATGCGTGTCGATTCACTAACGGAAGCCCAGGACTTTGCCGATGCTATCCTCGCTGTACTCGCCTAGCGTTACGCCCATGACCCGCCCTCGCACTCTCATCCTGCCCCTGGTTGCCTGCTGCGCGCTTGCGCTCGGCGTTTCCGCTTGCGGCGGCGGAGACGACCCGCAAGCAGCCGAGACGACACCACCGGCCGAGACGGCACCACCCGCTCCGGAGCCGTCCGAGCCCGCGCCGGAGCCAGCGCCGCCTGCGGAACCGGCCGAGCCGGCACCCACAGAGTCTGCGGGCGGAGAGACCGAGGCTGCGCCGCCGGAGCCCTCTCCGGGCGAGATCGAGATCGCCGACAATGAGGTACCGACGCCCACGTCTGTGCCTGCTGGCGCGATTGCCGCGGTTGGCGCGGGCGCTGTCGAGCAGGAGACGTTCGATCAGCGCATGGGCCTGCTCGAGCAACAGGCCGTGAATCAGGGCAGCGAATTCCCCAGCCCTGGCACCGCCGAGTACGAGACGCTAAAGAACCAGACCGTGGATTCCCTCGTCGAGACCGAGCAGTACACCCAGGAGGCTGAGGCCCTCGGCATCTCCGTCACGGACGAGCAGGCGATTGCCCGACTCGACGAGATCAAGGCCGATCTTTTCCAGGGTGACGAGGAGCGCTACCAGGAGGAACTCGCCAACCAGGCTCTCACCGAGGAGCAGGTCATCGAGCAACTCCGGTACCAGGAACTCTCGAACGCACTCGTCGAGCGCGTGACCAGCGGCGTCGTCGTGACCGACGACGACATGGCGGCGTACTACGAGGAGAACATGGAGAGCTTCGTGACGCCCGAGAGCAGAGAGGTCGCTCACATTCTGGTGGAGACCGAAGAGGAAGCCGCGGCGGTGTTGGTGCAACTCGCCGACGGTGAGGACTTCGCCCAACTCGCAGAGGAGAACTCGCTTGACGAGGCTTCGGCGGTCAACGGCGGCCTCTACACGGCGGTCCGGGGACTCTCCGTTCCCGAGTTCGACGAGGAGGCCTACTCACTCGAGACCGGCGCCATCTCTGATCCCGTAGAGACCGAGTTCGGGTGGCACATCATCACTGCACTCGAAGACGCGACGCCCGCGACGAAGCAAACCCTTGACGAGGCCAGCGAGCAGGTCGACGATCTGATCCGCCGCGAGCGCGAGGGCAGTATCTTCGCTCTGTGGCTCGAGGCCGTTGCAGCGAAGTACGAAGGCAAGGTGCTCTACGCGCCCGGGTTCGAACCGCCACCGAGCATTATCGAAGACCCCGCCTCCGACGGCGCCGAGGAGTCGACGCCGTAGCGTTGAATCGCGGCGACGAACTAACGCGTTCGATCGTCAAGCTGCAGGCGCTGACGGAGCGACTCCGCGCTGAGTGTCCGTGGGACAGGCAACAGACCGTGCGGTCGATCGTGCCGCACACCATCGAAGAGGCCTACGAGGTCGCGGACGCGGCCATGGATGGGGACGACGCCAAGCTCCGCGATGAGCTCGGCGACCTGCTGTTCCAGAGCTTCTTTCTCTCGCTGCTCCTGGAGGAGCGCGGTGCGGGTGGTCTTTCAGACGTTGCCGACGATGTCCACGAGAAGCTCGTGCGACGACACCCCCACGTGTTCGGCGACGCCGAGCTCGAGACGGCCACCGACGTGCGTGAGCGCTGGGAAGCCATCAAGACGACCGACGAGGGACGCGAAGGGATCTTTCACGACGTTCCCACCAACCTGCCGGCCCTCGCCTACGCTCGCAAGGTGCAACGGCGTGCCGCGAGCGTGGGATTCGACTATCCGGATGTGACCGGAGCTCTCGCCGACGTCGACGAGGAGCTCAGCGAGGTGCGCGAGGCGCACGGCGTGTCAGTTCGAGACGGCGACGGACCGGCCGATCCAGCCGTCGAAGCCGAGCTCGGCGACCTGCTGTTCGCGGTCGTGAACGTTGCCCGGAGCGTCGGTGTGGACGCGGAGCTGGCGCTGCGCGCCGCTAGCCGTCGCTTCGTTGGGCGCGTCGAGGCCGCTCAATCGCATGCCGCTAGCGACGGGCTCGACTTCGCCGCTCTGCCACTCGCCGAGCAGGACCGATACTTCGATCGCGCCAAGCAAGCCGGAGAGCCCAACGAATGACCACGAGAATCGCAGACGTGCGTGCGCGGCAGATCCTCGACTCGCGCGGCAACCCGACGGTCGAGGTCGACGTCGAGCTTCAGTCTGGCGCGACTGGGCGTGCAGCGGTTCCGTCTGGTGCGTCGACCGGTCAGTTCGAGGCGGTCGAGCTGCGTGACGGCGGCGACGAGTGGCGGGGCAAGGCGGTATCGCGCGCCGTCGAGGGCGTGCGTGGCGAGATCCGGACGCTGCTACTGGGTCAGGATGCGGCTGACCAGCGCCCCATTGACGAGCTTCTAATCGATCTCGACGGGACGACGAACAAGTCAAGACTCGGGGCCAACGCGATTCTCGGCTGCTCGCTCGCAGTGGCAAAGGCAGCTGCCGCCGAGGCCCGCACGCCGCTGTACCGGTGGATCGGCGGTGAGCAGGCGCATGTCCTGCCTGTGCCGATGATGAACGTCATCAACGGAGGAGCCCACGCGCAGAACTCGGTCGACCTCCAGGAGTTCATGCTGATTCCGGGCGGGGCCGAGTCGTTCTCGCACGCATTGCGCGTCGGCGCCGAGGTCTTCCACGAACTCCGCGACCTGCTCCACGAGCAGGGCCTCGCGACGGCGGTTGGAGACGAGGGTGGCTTCGCTCCGGACCTCCCCTCGAGCAAGGCCGCCATCGAAGCGATACTCGCCGCCGCAGAACGAGCCGGACATGGCGACCGTGTCGCAATTGCGCTCGACGCGGCGGCGACCGAGATCTGGCGGGACGAACAGTATGAGCTCGCGGGCGAAGGGCGATCGCTCTCGCCCGAGGAGATGATCGACGCGTACGCGGAGCTGGCGAGCGAGTACCCCGTCCTATCGATTGAGGACGGGCTCTCCGAGGATGAATGGACCTCATGGCAGTCGCTGACCCAACGGCTAGGAGACGCCGTACAGCTCGTCGGCGACGATCTGTTCGTGACGAACACCGCACGGCTCCGACGCGGAATCAGTGAGGGCGTGGCGAATAGCATTCTCGTGAAGGTCAATCAGATCGGGACCCTTTCCGAGACGCTCGATGCGATCGAGTTGGCGCGCGAGGCGTCGTATACGGCCGTGATCAGCCACCGTTCGGGTGAGACAGAAGACACGACCATTGCCGACCTCGCCGTTGCCGTGAATGCCGGTCAGATCAAGACGGGCGCACCGTCCCGTACCGACCGGGTCGCGAAGTACAACCAGCTGTTGCGCATTGAGGAACAGCTGGGTGACAGCGCTGTCTATCCCGGCTGGAGCGTGTTCCCGGGCCGCTAGCGTGAGCGGCCGCGGACGAGCCTTCGAGGATGGAACGCGGCCGCCGAACCAAGATCGTGTGCACCCTGGGGCCGGCCAGCAGCTCGTATGAGGTTGTGCGCAGCCTCGTCGAAGCTGGGCTGGATGCCGCGCGTCTCAACTTCTCGCACGGTTCGCACGAGGAACATCAGCGAGCCGCGGCCGGTATCCGGCGCCTACAGCTCGAGTGCGGTAGGCCGCTCGCATTGATCGCCGACCTGCAGGGCCCGAAGCTCCGCGTCGGCAAGCTGTCCGAGCCACGGACGCTCGCGGCCGGAGACGATGTCGTGCTCGTCGGCGGCGAGAAGGTCGAGCCCCTTGATGTCGAGGTGGGTCCAGCGGTCTTGACAGAGGTTCTACGACCGGGCGAGGCGGTGTTGATCGATGACGGTCGCGTGCGGCTCCGAGTCGTGGATGTCGTCCCGGGGCGCCTGCATTGCACGGTCATGGTCGGCGGGGAGATCTCCGACCACAAGGGCGTCAACGTTCCCGGAGTTGACTTACCCGTTCCGTCGTTGACCGAGAAGGATGTCCGTGATCTCGACTTCGCTCTCGGGCTCGGAGTCGACTACGTCGCTCTCTCGTTCGTCCGCTCGGCTAGCGACGTACGCGCGTTGCGGGAGCGCCTCGACGAGGCAGGGTCGGAGGCTCGCATCATCGCCAAGATCGAGAAGAGTGAGGCGGTGTCAGCGCTGTCTGAGATCATCGGCGTCGCGGATGCGGTGATGGTCGCTCGCGGAGATCTTGGCGTGGAGATCGGACCGGCGGCCGTTCCCCTCATCCAGAAGCGCATCATTCGCGAAGCCCTCGAGCAAGGAAAGCTGCCGATCACGGCGACGCAGATGCTCGAGTCGATGCTCACGAGCGCTGAGCCGACGCGCGCTGAGGCCTCGGACGTGGCGAACGCGATCCTGGACGGGACGGCCGCCGTCATGCTGTCGGGCGAGACTGCGGTCGGCGCCTATCCGGTCGAGAGCGTCGCCGCGGTGGACGAGATTGCGCTTGCGGTCGAGCCGAGTCTGCCTTTCCGGCATGAGTTCTCGGGTTGGCGAGCTAACTACTCGACCGTGACGGAGGCGGTGACACACGCCGCGTGCGATATGGCAGAGCTTCTCGACGCGTCGGCGATTCTCGTTCCAACCGCGAGTGGGGGCACGGCGAGCGACGTTGCCCGGCAGAGGCCCCGGCGTCCTGTGATCGCCGTCTCGCATCGAGACGAGACGGCGCAACGGCTCGCTCTCGAGTGGGGGGTCGTTCCTCGTCGAATCGAGCCCGAGACAGAGGTCGAGGCGCTCTGGGATAGAGCGCTCGAGGCGGCCGTCGAGACGGGTCTCGTCTGGCCGGGCGATCAGATCATCATCACGGCGGGCAACGCGCTCGATGTGCCGGGCACGACCAATCTCCTGAAGGTCGAAACCGTGTGATCAGGCAGGAGGTCGTGGGCG
>JAUVPB010000181.1 GCA_030598925.1 Actinomycetes bacterium | reverse complement strand
AGGTTGCGCGTGAAGATCCGCACGTCCTCGGCCAGGAGGTGTACCTGGATACGTGCGCCGTCGAGCTTCCATTCGACGAACGCCTCACCGAGCTCTTCGAGCGCTGCGTCCACACTCGCTGCCGTCGCGGCCAGCATCGGCTTGAGCGGCCTCAGCAGGGTCAGTCGAACCGCCTGCAGGCCAGCCTCGCCCGCCTCGTTGGCGATCTCGGCTGTGCGGCCGAGGTCGCCCGTCAACATCAGTGCGCGCTGGATGCTCGCCTGGCCTACGCCCATGGCCTCCGCGACAGCCCGCGCCACCAGTCCTTCGAGCGCGCCCTGCCGCAACTCGCCGACGAGCAGCCGGCGCAGAAACCGTTGCTCCGCCTCCGTCGCGCGCGAGAGAAACGAGCCGAGCAGGTCGCGTCTCCGCTGCTCGACACCGGCCCCGGCGAGCTCGGACAGCTGGCTCAGGAATCCGTCGACGTCACGAACAGTGAGGCGTGACTCGCTCGCGAACGGCACATCGACCGACCGCAGCGCCGCCCAGCCGATGCCGACCCTCCCCTGTCGTGGCTCGCCGCAGAGAAGCCCGACCGCAACAGCGACCTCCGGGCCCTCGGCTTCCGCGAGCGCGGATGCGAGGGTTTCGATCTTCTTCGACCGCTTCTGCGTCGACGCCGTCGCCTCCGACGCGATCACAAGGCTCTCGAGCTGCACGACAGTGATTCTCGCGCACATTGCGCGCCCGCACGCCGATCCACCGCCAATCACGGTGTGGCAAGATCCGCGCCATGACGAAGCCAATGAAGATCGGCATCTTTACCGGGCCTCAGAACGTCGCCTGGAGTGACCTACGCACCGCCTGGGAGACGGCAGATCACGCGGGCTTCGACTCGGGCTTCGTCTGGGACCACCTGATGCCTCTCCACGGATCGCTGGACAACGACCACTTCGAGGGGTGGACGGTCCTGGCATCGCTCGCGATGCTGACGAAGAACCTCGAGGTGGGGCATCTCGTGTTGGCGAACACCTTTCGGCATCCCGCCGTGCTCTCGAAGATGGCTACGACGCTCGACCACGCGACAGGCGGCCGGCTCGTCCTCGGCATAGGAACCGGCTACTACCCGGCCGAGCACAACGGCTACGGGCTCCCCTTGCCATCCAAGAAGGAGCGCTCGGAGATGCTCTCCGAGTCGCTCGAGATCCTCCGAGGCCTCTGGTCGCCGGGTCGGTTCACCTTCCACGGTGCCTACTACACGATCGAGGACGCTCCAGCCGAGCCCCTGCCGGTGCAGTCTCCTCACCCGCCGATCCTCCTAGGCGGTGCCGGTCAGCGGCTCTTGCGAAACACGGCCCGCTACGCGGACCGCTGGGATCTCCCAGACGGAGCAGCGGGCGTCACGCCCGACCACTTCCGCATGAAGCGAGAGCTGCTCGAGAGCATGTGCGACGAGATCGGTCGCGACGCGTCGGAGATCGAGAAGAGCACGTCACTGATTCCGATCATCGGCGACGAGCAGGAGGTGAAGCGTCGCGTGGCGGGTGTGCAGGAGTTCATCGGCTGGGACGACGAGCAGACGCGCCGCCACGTGCTCGCCGGTACGCCCGAACAGGTGATCGAGCAGATCACGGCCTGGCAGGACGCCGGCGTCGATCATCTGCTCCTCAGCCTGTGGCCCACGCTCAACTACGGCGACCTCGAGGTGTTTGCAGAAACCGTTCTGCCGGCGTTCCGCGCATAGATCCGACGGGAACGGGCTCCCGCCGGCGGTTCGTGATCGCCCGGTACTACGATCGCTCGGCTCCTTGCGAGGGCATCAGCTCCTTGAAGCTCGCGGCAAGCGACTCGAGACGCTCGAGGTCGGCCTCCACGCCTGCGTGGATATTGATGCGATCGACCAGGCCCCGATACCGCCCCAGCGCCTCCTCGACGATCTCGCGCGGCGACGCCCCCGACACGGCGACCTCATCGACCACTTCATCCGGTACGCAGGCCGCCATCTCATCCCACTTGCCGGCGCGCGTCAGCCCGTGCAGCTCATCGCCAAGCGCATTCCAGCCGTGCGCGTCAAGCACGGCGCGGTACTGCGGGGTCGAGGCGTAGAAGGCGATGCGTCGCCGGACATCCTCCCGCTCGGCGTCGTCCGACACGGCGAAGAGAGCCACGCTGATCTCAATCTCAGCCCGCTCCCGCCCGGAACGGTCCAGCCCGCGCCCGATCGCCGGCACCAATGTGCCGACGACGTAGTCGCGAGTCTGCAGCGGATGGGCCAGGAAGATGTCTGCCGACTCGCCCGCGAGCTCGGTCATGCGTGGCTGGACACCAGCGAGCGCGATGCGGGGATGACCGTAGCCCCGGTCGGGCGGACAGAACGCGGGCGGCATCAACGTGTGCTGGAAGAACTCGCCACGAAAGTCGAGCGGCTCCCCCGTTGACCAGGTCGTCCAGATCGCCCGGATCGCTGCGATCTGCTCCCGCATACGGGCCACGGGCCGCTCGTATTCGGCGCTGAAACGGCGCACGACATGGGCCTTCACCTGGGAGCCTAATCCGAGAATAAATCGCCCACGCGAGAACGTGTTGAGATCCCAGGCCGCGTGCGCAAGGTGCGTCGGGCTCCGGGGGAACGCGAGCGCTATTCCCGTGCCCAGCTCGATCCGCTCCGTCGTCGAGGCCGCGAGCACCAGCGGAAAGTACGGGTCGGTGTTGGTCTCGGTTGTCCAGACGCCGTCAAGGTCGAGCCTCTCGCAGGCGGCAGCCCAAGATCCAACGTCCTTGAGCTCGATCCCCCTGATCGTGGCGTCGAGCTTCATGCGTCCTCGCCGTGGCTTGCCGCGTGTCTGGCGGCGCCGAGCAGCGCAACGCGATCGTTGACGACGACGCGAACTGGCACTGTCCGCAGTAGATCAGAGAGTGGCGGCTTATTGACGAAGGCATCCATGAAACCGCCCGCGAGGAGCGAGTCGACGAGCTTCGGCGCGATGCCGCCCGCAACGTAGATGCCACCCCTCGCGAGAAGCCGTAGCGCGAGATTGCCGGCCTCGGATCCATAGATCGCAATGAACATCGCGAGCGCACGCCGAGCGGCATCATCGGATCCGTCCTCTGCAATGCCGGCGATGGCGGCCGCCGGATCGCCTTGCTCGGCTTCGTCTGCCAGCCATGCAGGCTCGCTCCGGCCGACGTCGTGGAGGCAGAAACGGTAGATGTTGACGAGCCCGTTGCCGGAGCAGACGACCTCGATGCTCACGGGGCCGTCGTCGCCGCCGCGAAGAAACTCGATCAGTTGCAACTGATCGCTCGTCGCAGGAGCAAAGCCGGCGTGACCGCTCTCGGTCGCGAAAGGAACCCGCCCACGATCCGTGTGGACGAGCCCGGCTTCACCGAGACCCGTTCCCGCGGCGATGACGCCAACGTTGCCGCATGGATCAGGAACCGCGTCGTTGCGGGCCACGACCTCGGCCGAGGACAGCGACTCAAGACCCCATGTCGTCGCTTCCAGATCGTTGATTAGACCGACGCTGCGTAACCCGAGCATCGGGGCCAGCGTCGAGGCGTCCACGCCCCAGCGAAGGTTCGTCGGCTTCGAGCGACCCTCACGTACCGGGCCGGCGATTCCGAATGTCGCGGCATCGACATCGGGGGCTTGCGCACCCAGGAAGCGCTCGAGGATCGTCTCCAGATCGGGGAACTCCTGGCTCGGGACGACGTCCAGACGGAGCGGCGAGCTGAGATCGCCACGGCCGAACAGCGCGAGACGAGCGTTCGTGCCACCGATGTCCCCAGCGAGAATCACGGGTCGCAGTCTCGCACGTGGAGAGCCTCGAGCGGCCCGGCATCGACAGCGCGGCCGTGTCCCTGTAGCCTGGACACATGTCGACGGTCGAACAGACGACAGGCCACACGGTCACCATCTGGAGTGACTACATATGACCGTATTGCTACGTCGGCCTCGAGCGGGCCACGTGGCTTGAGCGCCAGTTCGGCGCGACCATCGAGTGGCTCCCATTCGATCTGCACCCCGAGTACCCGCCCGAGGGCATACCGAGGACCCAGCTCGTCGCCCGCTACGGCGAGGGGATGATGGCAAACGTCAAGCAACAGATCGAGGAGTCCGGCTACACCTATGACCCGCCGCCCGAGGTCGTGCCCAACTCGCTGAAGGCAATGGAGCTGACAGAACTCGCCCGCGCTGAGGGGCTGCACGAGGCGGTTCACAACCGGCTCATGCACGCTTACTGGTCAGAGGCCGCCGACATCGGCGACGAAGACACGCTGCTCGGGCTATGTGAGGAAGCCGGTCTCGACCGCGCAGAGTGCGTCGAGGCGCTCGCCGAGAAGCGATTCCGTGAGTCGATTCATGCGGCAACGCGCAAGGCGCACGAGGTCGGCATCAACGCGATCCCGGCGTTCGTACTCGACAGACGTCTCCTGCTGCTGGGAGCTCACCCCCATGACACGTTCGAGCGCGCATTCGAGCAACTCGAAACGGCCGACCCGGATCCGACATGAGTTGGAAGCTCATGGCGGCGGCGATCAAGGCACAGCGCACCTGGGCGAACCTTTCCGCGGAGCAGAAGGCTGAGGTCCGAAAGACGGCGACGAAGGCCGCGGCGAGCGCGTACGCCCGTGTGAACGAGCAGCGCAAGCCGGCCCGCCCAGAGGCCCAGGTGCGACCGCAGCCACAGCCGCAGGCAAATGCTCAGCCCCAGGCACAGGCGTCCGCGGCTGCCGGCCAGGCGGCGACAGCGCAAGACGCGCCCGCACCTGCAGCGGGTCAACAGCAGACTCCGCCGACTCAGCAGGGGGCCACCACCACGGGCCCGCAGCAAGCCTCGGCCGCACCGGGTGAAGCGCGCGCCGAGCCAGGTCGCGAGCCGCCGGCACCAGGCGACCCGCAGACTGCGAGCCCTGACGCCGAGCCGGGATTCGCGGAACTCGCTCGCGCACACGGGCCACGACTCGCCCGCCGAGCTGCGACGAGCGCAGCAACGCGGTCGCGGCAGACGGCCGATCAACTCGCCGACCTCTGGCGACGCGCGCAGCGCCCGAGCTAGCCGGCCGCGCGACAACCCCGGCGCGACACGCCCGCAACCCGCGCCAGCGACTAGCGTGCGGCCGTGACCACGCTCGTCGTCCTGCACGTCCTGGCCACGGCCGTCTGGGTCGGAGGCACCGTAGCGCTCGTGTTCACGGCTGTCCCTACCCTCCGGCAGCTTCCCAACGAGCAGCGCGCAGCCAGCGTGCGCGCGCTCGGCCGCCGCTGGAAGCCCATCGGCTGGGTTGCGCTCCTCGTGCTGGGCGGCACCGGTGCCGGGCTCGCTTTCGGCTACTGGAACGCCTCCGATCCCGACGTCCTGTTTCACTCCCGGTTCGGGCACCTGCTGATCGCGAAGGCCGTTCTCTTCCTCCTGCTGCTCGTTTCGGTGTACCTCCACGACGTCGTCTTGGGCCCCCGCCTCAACCGCCAGATGCGAGAGGACCGGCCGCAGACCTGTCGGCGGCCCATGGTGATCGTCGGCTGGACGAGCTTCGTCATCACGGTGACGCTCCCGATCCTGGGTGTGGTCCTGACGCGATGAGCGCCCGTTAGGCTGAGGACGTGAACAGCACCTTCAAGGTCGGCCGGCTCGTCGGAATCGAGGTCGGAGTCAGCTGGACCTGGTTCGCGATCTTCGGGTTCTTCTTCTGGACGCTGTCGCGAAATGTCTTCCCGGCCGAGAACCCTGGGCTCAGCGACACGACCTACCTGGTAATGGGCGCCGTCGCTGCGATCGCCTTCTTCGCGTCACTGCTCGGACATGAGCTAGGCCATGCCCTTCAGGCGCGCCGCGACGGCATGGAGATCGAAGGGATCACCTTGTGGTTGCTCGGCGGCGT
>JAUVPB010000005.1 GCA_030598925.1 Actinomycetes bacterium | reverse complement strand
GTGCCCTCGGGGGCTCCAACCGACCGTCCGCCAGTAGCGACCCGAGATCGCTCCCGTCCACGTACCGCATCGCCAGGTACAGGAGCCCATCCGCCTCGCCTGCTTCATAGATCGGGATGACGCTTGCGTGCTCCAGCGACGCCGCGAGGCGGCTCTCCCGCAGAAACCGCTCTCGGAATCCCTGATCCTCTGCCAACTCCGGAGCGATCAGCTTCAGGGCGACCTGTCGCTCGAGCCACGGATCGCGGGCCAGGAACGCTACACCCATGCCGCCACGGCCGAGTACGCCCTCGATCCGATAGCCCGCAAGTACGTCAGCTACGCGTGGATCCGGGGCGACAGCCTGGGCCATTCGGCGAGGATACGCCACTCGTCGCGCCAGGTCGACCGGCGCAGCCGTCATGAAGGGCCACCGCCTGAGGTCTCCGAGGCCGAGATCGGCGCCTTGATGGCGGCAGCTGCCGGAGCCGGTCTCACGTTTCTTCCGCCGGACGGCGGTAACGACAGCTAGCGCTTCAGCCCCTCTCGGGCGGAGTCGATACACGGCGTGTGATCGACGGCGTCAGCACGAGAGGCCTCATTCTCGTCGTTGCGGGCGTCGCCTGTGTCTTTGGGGTCGGTGTGTGGCTGACCGATCTCGGAACTAGTGCTCAGCCGTCACCGGCAACCGGCGGTGGTGGTCAGTCGGGGTGGTCAGCAGCAGCGAACGAGATCTGCGAGCAGACGAATTCGGAACTCGTGGCGTTCGAGCAGGCCCAGTCGCGGCATCATCTTCGCGCGGGCTGTCCGGAGCGCAGTGCCCGGTAGCGGTTCGAGCCGAAGACGCGATAACCTGCCCGAGCTTCGATGCCAGACAAGAACTACATCAAGCCCGGCCTGTGGGTTCGCAGCATCTTCAACCCCGTTGCGATGCGATTCGGCATTGCGCCCACCCTGGCGGTGAAGGGGCGAAAGACCGGCACCTTGCAGCGCGTGCCGGTTACGCCTGTTGAGATCGACGGGACGCGCTACCTGTGTACGCCGCGTGGTCGCACCGACTGGGCCCGGAATCTGGCGGCGGCCGGTGAGGCCGAGCTTCGCCACCGGGGCAAGGTCGAGCGGTTCAAGGCGCATGACGTACCCGTGGAGGAGCGTGCGGCGATCATCGCCGAGTATCGAAAGCTGGTCCCGAAGGGGATCGGCAAGATGTTCGACACCGTTCCCGACGTCGCGGATCACCCAACGTTTCGTATAGAGGTCCTGCAGCTCGCGTGACGCCTTCGGTGCCGAGCGGGGTAGGTAGCGCGCCATGAACCGGCGGGTGTCTCTCGGACCCGTAGATCTCAACGTCGACGTGGACGGCCCAGCAGGCGCTCCCCATGTAACGTTCTCGCACTCCCTCGCCTCGGACCTGCGGATGTGGGACCCGCAGGCAATCGCGCTCGCCGAGGACCACCGGGTGCTTCGCTTCGACACCCGGGGGCACGGTGCTTCGGCGGTCCCGCTCGCCCCGTACAGCCTGGATGAGCTAGTCGGCGACGTGATCCGGCTGCTCGACGCGCTCGAGGTAGAAAAGACACACTTCGTCGGCCTGTCGCTTGGAGGGATGATCGCCCAAGGCCTTGCTCTCGAACGCCCGGACCGCCTGGCAAGCATCACCGTCGCCAACTCGATCAGCGTCCTGCCGGACGAGGCTCAACCGATGTGGGACGAACGGATCCGCATCGCCCGGGAGCAGGGCATGGGTGCGCTTGCGGATCCAACGATTGAGCGATGGTTCACAGAAGGGGCGCGTGCGCGGGACGACGCCGTCATCGCGCGGATTCGAGTGCAGATCGTCGAGACAGCGGTCGAAGGGTACGTGGGCTGCTCGGAGGCGATCAAGCGGCTCAACTACGCGCCCCGGCTCGCCGAGATCGACGTTCCGACGCTCTTCATCGCGGGCGACCAGGATGTGGGCACACCGGCCTCCGCCATGCGTCGTCTGCACCAGACGGTGTCGGGGTCGAGCTATGTGGAACTCGAGGCCGCGCACCTCTCGAATCTCGAGCAACCGGAACAATTCACGGCGGCCCTGGTCGAGTTTCTCGCCTCGTAGCTGGCCAGGACGAGCGGAGGTGTACAGAGGAAGAACTGACCCCACCGGTCGGGGCGGACGCCAGAAGCCGTGGAAGAGCTGCCCGGTACGCCGGGCGTCGTTGGCGCCTTACGGTCGGAAGCGCGTCAGCGGTGTTGATCCACTCGTGGAACCCGAGCTGCCATCGTCGTCGTGCGACGGAATGGTCTCAAGGAACCAGGCGTTTCCGCCCCTTCCGGGGGGACAGACGTTGTCAGGTGGACTCAAACAGCACCTCCCAGGTCGCCTCGTTACACACATCTTAGTCCATCCTTCGGAACGTGTCGAGGCGCCGACAATCGCGCCCGTCAGGCGAGCGCTGTCCTGAGCGCCGAGGCAGCCTCGGCGAGCCCTGCCTCCGCGAACGGAAGCCGACCCGCGAGCGGATGCATGAAACCGTGGATCGTTCCG
This sequence comes from Actinomycetes bacterium, assembly GCA_030598925.1. GTDB lineage: Bacteria > Actinomycetota > Thermoleophilia > Gaiellales > Gaiellaceae > JAUVPB01. The sequence continues at coordinate 30,008 of JAUVPB010000005.1, read as the reverse complement.
TCAGCACGGCTGAGCGTGACCGAAACGCCTGCGGCCTCGAGCCTCGCCGCGTACGATTCGCCCTCGTCACGAAGCACGTCGCACTCGGCGGTCATCACCAGCGCAGCCGGGAGCCCGCTGAGGTCAGGTGCTCGTAGAGGTGACGCGTAGGCCTCATTGCGCATCTCAGCGTTGGGGACATAGTGATCCCAGAACCAGCGCATTGACTCGGCCTCGAGTAGATACCCCTCCGCGAACTCGCGGTAGCTCGGAGTCTCGAGATCGTGGTCCGTGACGGGATAGATCAACAGCTGGAAGGCGGCCTGCGGACCGCCGCGGTCGCGGGCCATGAGACTCACGGCGGCGGTGAGGTTGCCCCCGGCACTGTCGCCGCAGATTGCGATCCGCTCGGGGTCGATGTCGAGCTCGGCTGCGTTGTTCGCTATGTACATCAGGGCCGCGTAGCAGTCCTCGGCGGCCGCAGGGTATGGGTACTCGGGTGCCATCCGGTACGTGGGGAAGAACACCTTGCACCCGGTGGCGTTGGCGAGGGCACGGCACGGGATCTGGTACGTGTCCACGGTGCCTACGACCCAGCCGCCGCCGTGAAAGTAGACGAGGGAACCGAACGGCCGGAGGCCGTCAGGCGTGTACGAGCGCAGCTCGAGGTCGCCGCCGGGCCCTGGGATGATTCGGTCGTCGATGGAGGCCACCGGCTCCGGAGAGCCTGCGAACAGGTAGCACATCGCGTACCAGGCTTCACGCGCCTCGGCGGGTGTCATCTCGTAGAAGGGTTTTGCATCGAACTCAGCGACCTCGTCGAGGAAGGCCTTCGTCTCTGGATTGGCGGTCATGAGCGCTCCTTCCTTGTTGTTCGGGGGGCTGCGCGGGCCCGGTGCGAGTCAGAGGGGAGATGCTAGTGCGAGCCGCAACCTGGTGTCGCCAGCGGCGGCCGACGGTAATCGATCTGGCTAGTCGTTGCGCTTGGGCGTGCGCACTCGCGCGAGCCCGCGCTCCGTCCAGGTGTCGGGCTCCGCGTCGAAGTGTTTGGCCACCGCCTCCGCATAGGGCGCTGAGACCCGAGCCGCGTACGCGCCGAAGCCTTCGGTTCGAATCGGGGCCAGGTCCTCGCTGTACGGATCGAGCAGGTGCTGGTGGCCCACATGCTTCGCGGAGTTGAAGAACGCCGTCCCGACGCCGACGGACACGACGAGCAGGGTGCGCCGCTCGCGCTCGGCGACGGTGCGAAGCCCCTCCAGGACGGACGCCAGCTCCTCCTGCTTTGGCAGATCCGACGCGTCCTGACGGAACTCGGCAAGCGACCGCTTGAGGGCGCCGAGCTCGAGCGGCGGCACGTCGATCAGCCGAGCAGACGTGCCGCTCGCGCTCTCGAGCGTGGCGAGGAGCTCGTCCACGGTGTCGATCTTGGTGTTGGTGGCGAGTACACCGGCCGCACGCAGCTCTGCGACGAGCGTGTCGAGATAGACCCGAGAGCCGCGCGTCACGTCGGCGGCAGCGGCCAGCAGCCAAAGAGGCGAGAAGCCGAACGCGAAGATGGATCCAAGCTCGACGGCGTTGCCCATCGTCTTGCGGACCGCGAGCTTGCCAGCGCTTGGCTCGAACTGACCGACCGCCTCGGCGGACTCGACGGCACCAACGAGCTCGACGCTGATGCGGAGAAGGTTCTTGGCCGTCGCTTCGTAGAGTCGAGACGTGCGTACGAAGCGGGGGAGGAGAAGCTGCGCCGTCTCGTGCACAGTTCCGCCCAGCGCCGCGGCTGCGGCGCGGGTGATTCTCTCTGGCATCGAGAGCAGTCGTGTCCAGTGTGTCCCCATCGCGTCTCTCTTTGTCATCGACCAGGCGCCGGCGCGTGCGCAGCTATATACAGCGACCGCCGTCGACTTCAAGCGCTACTCCAGTGACGAATGCTGCATCGTCGCTCGCCAAGTAGAGGGCTGCTCGTGCGACGTCGAGCGGCGTCGACATGCGCCCAAACGGGATGACCGCGGTGAACCGCTCCCGCGCTTCGGGCGTGTCCGGCCCACCCATGAACGTCTCGAGTAGCCCGGTCTCTCCGATGACCGGGCAGATCGCGTTGACCCGGATGTTGTCGGAGGCGAGCTCAGCGGCCATCGACTTCGTGAGGGTGTTGACGGCGCCCTTCGAGCCGTTGTACCAGGTGAGTCCTGGTCGCGGCCTGATCGCCGCAGTCGACGACGTGTTGATGATGCAACCCTGTCCCTGTTCGCGGAAGAGAGGCACGGCCTCGAGCGTGGACAGGTAGATCGCCTTGACGTTGACGGCGAAGACGCGATCGAAGTCGTCCTCGGTGACATCAAGCAGCGGTTGGTTGGGGTGCGATACCCCCGCGTTGTTGACGAGAATGTCGAGTCTGCCGAAGGCATCAACGGCCGTTCGGATCATGGTGCGGACGTCTGAGCGGTTCGTGACATCGCCACGCACGTGGCGCGCTTGACCGCCGTTGTCGACGATCGACTCCGTAGCGTGGGCCGCGTCGTCGATGTCGACCAGGATCACGGCTGAGCCTTCGGCGGCGAACAGTGTCGCCATGCCTTCACCGAAACCGCTTGCGGCACCTGTGACGATCGCAACCTTGTCTTTGAGGCGCATCCGGGATCAGCCTAGTTCAGCCACGAGATAGGCGAGAGCAGGGGCCGCCTCGATGAGCGCGTGGGCCCTCTCATGGTGGGCTCATCGCTGGCTCGTACTTTCGGAGTGCGCAGCAACCGTAAGGAGGTCCATGTGAAGCGAAGGATTGTGATCGTCGGAGCACTCGTCGTCGCGTTCGGTGCACTCGGTGGAGGCATTGCCGCCGCGTCGGGTGGCGGAGGCAGCTCTGACTCCGGAGGCGGCTCAGATACGGACATGCCGATCTCCGGGGCCGAACTGCAACCCGCAATGGACGCGGCACTGTCGCAGACCGGGGGCGGGAAGGTCACGGAGACGGAGGTCGGCGACGAGGAAAGCTACTACGAGGTTGAGGTCACTCTGGACGACGGTTCGCAGGTAGACGTTCAGCTAGATCGAGACTTCAACCACGTCGGTTCAGAAGCAGATGGTGACAGTCCTGGCGATCAGGACGGTCCCGGCGACAGGTAGCTCGCTCGCGGACAACGAGGGTGGCGGGTGCAGCGTTCTCGGCGCCGGCCACCCTCGCCGCTCCTTCTGCCCTGTGCAGCTGTGGCGTAGACTGGGAGCCAAGGAGGTCGCCCATGGCGGTTGAGGTAACAGGTCTCGATGTCGTTACGTTGCGGAGCGAGATTCAAAAGACGTACACCGACGTATCCGAACGACCAGACTCGGCATTTATCTTTCCGACCGGGCGAGCCTGGGCCGAGGAGCTGAACTACCCGAAGGAACTGCTCGACCGCGTGCCCGAGGCGGCGTGCGAGTCGTTCGCCGGCGTGGCGAACCCGTTCTCGTTCGGCGCTCTGAACCCCGGCGAGCACTCGCTCGACCTCGGCTGCGGCGCCGGGATGGATGTGCTCATCGCATCGCAGATGGTGGGGGCCAGTGGCACCGCGACGGGAATCGACATGACGCCCGCGATGGCTGACAAGGCGCAGCGCGCGGCCGAGGAGATGGGCGCGCCGAACGTGACCGTGCTCGAGGGAGACATCGAGGCGCTTCCGTTTGGCGACAACACGTTCGACGTCATCACATCGAATGGCGTGATCGACCTGCTGCCCGACAAGACCGCCGTGTTCTCCGAGATCTACCGCGTTCTGAAGCCAGGCGGACGCATGCAGATAGCCGACGTGACCATTCAACGGCCTGTCTCGGAGGAAGGCAAGCGAGACATCGACCTCTGGACTGGCTGAATCGCGGGCGCTCTGCTGGAAGCAGAGTACGCCAGGCGGGTTGAAGGGCACGGTTTCGAGCGGATCGAAACCGGCGAGCTCATTGACACCTACTCACGCTCCGAGTCGGCCGACACGCGACGCAAGGCCGAGAAGTTCGGTGCTCGCGGCACGACGCTGAAGGCCTACAAGCCGACGTAGCCCCCCGAGCGCTCCGACGGTTGCTCGCGGCCCCGCGAGTCGCACGATCACGCATGCGGGACGACGGGCCGGTACTCGAGTAGTTCATCGCCGTGCTCGCGGAGCCAGTCGAACTGTGTGCGATAGCTAGGGCGCGCCTGCTCGACCAGAGCCCAGAAGTCACGCGAATGGTTTAGCTCGCGAAGATGGCAGAGCTCGTGGACGATGACGTAGTCGAGCACCTCGAACGGCGCGAGCACGAGCCGCCATGAGAACGAAAGCGTGGCCTTGGCCGAGCACGAGCCCCAGCGCGTCTTCGGGTCCCGGATGGTTAGCTTGCGAGGAGAGACGCCGATCTTTTCCGCCTGTTCAGTCAGGTGAAGGGCGATTCGTTGTCGCGCCTCGCGTCTGTACCACCGGAGTATGGCCGCCTCGACCTCCGCGAGCGATCCAGCGTCGGCGCGTGAACCGGTTACAAGCAGCCTGTCGGCCTTCAGCCGGGCCGTCACGCTCGCCTGGTGAGTGTTGCTCGCAGCGCGTACGTCGATCGGTTTCGGCTCGCCGTGCAGCCAGACAACGCCCGTTCGGTCGAGGCCGAGCACGCGCTCACGCCGCTCGATCGCGTCGAGTCTGTTCAGTTGGCGTTCGATCCAGTCGCGTTTCTCGGCGAGAATCTCCGTGACCTCGCGCTCCGGCGCTCGGCGTGGCAGGACGACCTCGACAGGCCTGCCGGGTGCAACGATCACGCGGGCGTAGCGAGCGCGAGCCGATCTCCGGACGCGGACCGGGACCGTGCCGCGCTCAAGCGACAGCTGCGTGGCTCTGAGCTCTCTCGTCCCGCGAGTCCTCACCTAGCGCCGGCCGCGTCGCGCGCGGCTTCGAGCAGCTCGTCCCACGTGGCGAGTTTGACGCGGGGGCGGCCCTCTGCCTCGCCCCTCTCGCGCTCGACAGCGTCGATGGCCTCCCAGCCGCGGTAGCTCACCGCTTCGATCGATCGTTCCGCGAGGAATGCGTCGACCTCAGACGCGGTCTTGCCGCTCGGGCCATCAGCGAGACGCCCCGAGCGCGCGTCGTCGAGCAGCGCCTCGGCGGTCTCCGTAGCGTCCTTCTTGTTCGTGCCGATGACACCCGTCGGTCCGCGCTTGATCCAGCCGGCGCAGTACGTCCCGTTGCGTGGAGCCCCAGCGTCGTCACACACGCGCCCCTGCTCGTTCCGGAACGTGGCGCGCCCGTCGTCGAACGGCACGCCTGAAATGGGCACGCCCAGGTAACCGACACTGCGAAAGACGATCCCGCACGGGACCGTCTCGCGCTCGTCCGTGGGCACCGCTCTCATGCGGCCGTCGTCGCCAACTACGAGCTCGTTGTGCACGATCTCGATACCTTCGACGCGCTCCGTGCCGATGATCGCAACCGGAGACGCGAAGAACTGGAGTCGGATTGCTCGTGACGACCCCGCGGGTGTCCGGGTCGAGAACTCCCGCAGCAGATCGATGTTGCGTTTGGTCGTACCGGGCGCATCAGCCAGCTCCGCCTCGCTCGCGGCGTCGAGGTCAAGATCTGACGGATCGACGATCACGTCAGCGTCGGCCAGCTCGCCAAGCTCCTGGACCTCTGTGGGCGTAAACGCCCCCTGCACAGGACCGCGGCGGCCGAGCATCAGGATCTCCTGGATGCCGGAGCCGACGATCGCCTCGATCGCCTCGCCTGTCGTGTCTGTGGGGCCGAGCTCGTCGGCGGTCAGGGCGAGCATCCGGGCAACGTCGATCGCGACGTTGCCGTTACCGATGACGACGGCTCGTTCGCCCGTGAGGTCGAACGAGAGGTGTTGGTAGTCGGGGTGGCCGTTGTACCAAGCGACGAACTCTGTGGCCGCCCACGACCCGGGGAGATCTTCGCCCGGGATACCGAGGCGGCGGTCGGTCTGCGCCCCGACGCAGTACACCACTGCGTCGTAGAGCGCCTCGAGCTCCGTTGAGGTCAGATCCTTGCCCACATCGACGTTGCCGAGGAAGCGGAAGCCTTCCCGGCTCGCGATCTTCTCGAAGGCACGAGAGACGGCCTTGATCTTCGGGTGATCGGGGGCGACCCCGAGGCGCACAAGCCCCCATGGCGTCGGCAGCCGGTCGATCAGATCGACCTCGATCGCTAGCTCGGCGCCGAGCAGGTGGCTGGTCGCATAGAACCCTGCCGGTCCTGAACCGACGACCGCTACCCGGAGTGGTCCCTGCTCAGACATCGTCGATGGCGTGGCTAGCTCGTCTCCATGGTCAGGTACTCGCCCAGGTTCGGCGCTCGTGTCATCTCCCAGTAGTCGACGAGGCGCCAGGGCATGACCGAGACGACGCGACCGTTCTTGTTGCGGTACCACGTGTCCATGCCAGGGTGTGTCCAGATCATCTGGGCGTGCTCAGCGTCCATGCGCTCGATATACGCCTCGTAGACCTCGTTCTTACATTCGATCGACGCGAGCCCCTGCTCCAGCATGTGCATCAGGCAGCCGAGGAGGTACCGAACCTGGCACTCGGCGATGAACACGATGCTGCCGCCATGGCCAAGGTTCGTATTCGGACCATAGAGGCAGAACAGGTTGGGGAATCCGGGGATCGTCAGGCCCAGGTACGCGCGCGAGTCATCGTCGCCCCAGAGCTCATGCAGTCGCTTCCCCTCCCGGCCGACAACGTCCATCGGCCACAGGAGTCGCGTGGCTTCGAATCCGGTCGCCAGGATGATGGCGTCGACTGCGTGCTCCTTCCCGTCTTCCGTCACAACGCTAGTCGGAGTGATCCGCTCGATCTCGTCCGTGATGAGATCGACGTCGTCGCGACCGACCGTGCGGAACCAGTGGTTGTCGACCAGGATGCGCTTGCCGTACGGCGGGTAGTCGGGCAGGACCTTCGGAAGAAGGTCCGTGCGGTCACCGAGCTCCGAGACAATGAAGTCGGTCAGAAACTCGCGGTGGCGATCGTTGCGTCGGCTGACCGCGCGTTCGGGGTGGGGCCACTCCGGGTCGCGTTTGATCGTGGGGTGGAGGTGATCGCCAAACCGCCACGCGAGCGTGAAGCGATACCAACTCGCGTAGAAGGGGACGAACTCCAGGAGCCACCGCTTCTGGGGGCTGACGGTGCGGTGGTAGTCACGGCTGGGGATCGCCCACTGTGCGGAGCGCTGGAAGATCAGGAGGCGCTCGGCGACATCCGCCGTCGTTCGCGTTAGCTGCATGGCGCTCGCTCCGGTGCCGATCACGGCGACGCGCTTCCCGGCGAGGTCGACGTCGTGGCGCCATTGTGCTGTGTGAAACGTCGGGCCCTCGAAGGTACCGAGGCCCTCGATCGTCGGACACTTGGGGCGGTTCAGTTGGCCGACGGCAGACACCACGACATTCGCCGTGGTGATCTCGGTCGAGCCGTCGGCCAAACGCAGCTCGACGTGCCAGCTCGCCGACTCTTCCTCGTACGTCGCCTGAATGACCTCGGTGTTGAACCGGATCTGTTCGACGACTCCGAACTCCGTCGCGCATGTCTCCAGGTAGCTCTCGATCTCTTCGCCTTTCGAGAAGTAACCGGACCACCCCGGGTTCGGCCGGAACGAGTACGAGTAGAAGTGGTTCGGAACGTCGCAACCGACCTCCGGGTACGTGTTCTCGTACCAGGTGCCGCCCAGCTCGGGATTCTTCTCGACGACGGAGTACGAGATGCCCGACGCCTCGAGTTTCGCCGCCGCGCATATTCCCGACATTCCGGCACCGACGATCAGGACTTCGAAGTCGTTGAGCGCCTGCTCGTCGGGCTTCGTGTTCCACTGCGGGTCTCGGTCCCGCATGCCCATCTCCTCGAGCAGCATCGTTGTGTACTCGGGTGGCACAGCTTCGCCGACGCACACGTTCATCATCTCTGCGTACTGCTCATCTGAAGGCTCCGGCAGACGCGTGAGGCGGTGTTCGTGGAAGGCCAGGACGGCGTCGGCAGCGGCGGAGCGGATCTGCTGCTGAATGTCCTCGGAGAGACCTCCCGACTCATCTGCGAAGAAGCTGATGTCCCGCTCTGGCAGATACGGAGCTTCGAGCCATGTCCGCTCACCTGTGAGGTGTACGAGCACCATCAGGAGTACCGGGACGTCGGCGTCCTGCAAGAGGTGCTCGAGCTCCTCTCGGGTGACGGGAATCTCCCCGACTGCGGCCATTCCGACGATCCTACTGTCCCGTTGCGGGGGCGTATTGTCGAAGCGGGTGCTCGGCGTCGGCGCGGATCGGCCCAGCGTCGAGGCGAGCTCGGGCGGCGATCGCGACACTGTTCTCAGCCCGCGCCTATTGCGTAGGTCGGCCGGTGCGGCTTGGCAGTCGGGACATCGGAAAGTGTCGACCGTCTACTGTTGCTCCTCTTACGTTTCTTCTGAATCTTGACAGCTGGCGGTCAGCCAGAGGAGGCTCACGTGGGCACATTTACAAGGAAGACGCACATCGATGCGCCGAAGGCTCAGGTTTGGGAGGTGCTTGCCGATCTGGGCTCGATCGCGAAGTGGAGCCCGGGCGTCACCGCCTCTCACTGCACGTCCGAAGCGCAGCGGGGTGAAGGGGCGACCCGGCATTGCGATATCGAAGGCATGGGCGGGAAGCCGGCGTACCTCGAGGAGCGGGCGTTCGACTGGCGCGAGGGCGAGGGTTTCAAGATCGACGTATACGAAACCAATCTGCCGATCAAGCGCAACGTCGTCACGTTCTCGCTGTCAGAGTCGGACGACGGAACGATTGTCGAGGCAAGCCCAGACTACGAGCTCAAGTTCGGCCCGATCGGCTCGCTGATGGACAAGCTGATGGTCCGGCGTCGCTTCGAGGCAGGAATGGAGGGTCTTCTCGCAGGACTCAAGAACGACGTCGAGTCGAGCTCCGGCGGGTCGGGTGAGGCGGCAGCCAGTGGCTGACGCCAAGGTTGCGGCTCACTACGGCCGCAGCGATCTCGTCGAGTCGATTCAGGCCGCGCTTGCGTCTGCCGGTGTCGCTCCCGATGCAGCTACCGTCGAGGATCTCGCTCCGGTCGACGAGTTCCACATCGGCGGTCGGGCGGCTACGCGCGAGCTTGCCGAGCGCCTCGAGCTCAGTGCTGACCTCACCGTGCTCGACGTCGGCTGCGGCCCCGGCGGCACCGCCCGGTTTCTCTCGCAGGAGTACGGATGCCGCGTCGTCGGTGTCGATCTGACCCCGGAATACGTCGATGCCGCCCGGACGATCACCGGCTGGCTGGACCTGAGCGACCGCATCGAGTTTCACTGTGGCAGCGCACTCGACCTTCCGTTCGACCAGGACTCGTTCGATCGTGCGGTCCTCGTGCACGTCGGAATGAACATCGAGGACAAGCGAGTGCTGTTCTCGCAGCTCGCAGCCGTATTGCGTCCCGGCGGGCTCGTTGGTGTCTACGACGTGATGCGAATTGGTGAGGGCGATCTCATCTACCCGGTGCCGTGGGCGAGCGACGAGGAATCGAGTTTCGTCGGCAGTCCCGGCGAGTACGCGAGCGCGCTCGTGGATGCCGGACTCGAAGTCGTCGCGCAGCGCGACCGCCATGCGTTCGCCAAGGATTTCATGGGTGCTCGCCTAGAGAAGGAGAAGACGGTGGGCCGCGCGCCTGTTGGGCTTCATCTGTTGATGGGAGAATCGGCCACGACGAGACTCGGGAACGTGCTCGTCAATCTCAACGCAGGCGTGATCGCGCCCGTCGAGATCTACGCCCGTAAGCCCGCTCCCTAGCCGGCGTCGGCTAGTCGTTTCCGCAATTCGTCGAGCTGGTCAGTGAGTGCCGCCGGCAACCGATCGCCGAATTGCTCGTAGTAGCTCCGCATGTCGTTGGACTCTGCGAGCCAACCCGCGCGATCGATCTCCGTGAGCTCCTTGATCGCCTCGGCTGAAATGTCGAGGCCGGCGATATCGAGCGCGTCGGCTGGCGGCACGTGCCCGATCGCGGTCTCCCGAGCCTGAGCCGTTCCCTCGCACCGCTCGAAGACCCACTTCAGGACTCGGCTGTTCTCGCCAAAGCCGGGCCAGACGAACTGGCCGTCCTCGTCTTTGCGGAACCAGTTCACGTAGAAGATCCGCGGAAGCTGGGCGTCTTTGCGGTGCCCTGTTTCTAGCCAGTGGTTCCAGTAATCGGCCATGTTGTATCCGCAGAACGGGAGCATCGCCATTGGATCTCGTCGCACAACGCCGACGGCTCCGGTTGCCGCGGCCGTCGACTCGCTACTCATGATCGAGCCGATGAACACGCCGTGCTCCCAGTCTCGTGCCTCGTGGACGAGCGGTACGACGTTTGAACGACGTCCGCCGAACAGGATGGCGCTGATCGGAACGCCTGCCGGGTCCTCCCACTCGGGCGCGATCACGGGGCATTGGCTCGCCGGCGACGTGAAGCGGGCGTTCGGATGTGCGGCCGCCGTGGTTGCTCTGGGTGCCCACTCTTGACCGTGCCAGTCGGTGAGCGTGGCTGGTTCCTCAGGCGTCATGTCCTCCCACCAGACATCGCCCTCGACCGTGCGCGCGCAGTTCGTGAAGATGGAATTCTCGCGCAGGGTCAGCATCGCGTTCGGGTTCGACTCCATGCTCGTGCCCGGCGCGACGCCGAAGAACCCAGCCTCCGGATTGATCGCGTGTAGCCGGCCGTCATCGCCGAACTTCATCCACGCGATGTCGTCGCCCACTGTCTCGACGCGCCAGTCTTCGATCGTGGGCTCCATCATCGCCAGGTTGGTCTTGCCGCACGCGCTCGGGAAAGCGCCGGCGATGTAGTGGACAGTTCCCTCGGGCGAGGTGAGCTTGAGGATCAGCATGTGCTCAGCGAGCCACCCCTCGTCGCGCGCCATGACTGACGCGATGCGTAGTGCGAAGCACTTCTTGCCGAGCAGCGCATTGCCACCGTAACCGGACCCGAACGACCAGATCTCGCGCGTTTCGGGGAACTGGACGATGTACTTGTCGTCGTTGTTCGAGGGCCACGGGACGTCGTCGGTCCCAGGCTCCAGGGGCATCCCAACGGAGTGCAGGCAGGGGACAAAATCGCCGTCCGCGAGCGTGTCAAGCACCTCCTGGCCGACCCGGGTCATTATGTGCATGCTCACCACGACATACGGCGAGTCGGTGATCTGCACGCCGGTGTAGGCAATCGGCGAGCCAATCGGGCCCATGCTGAAGGGGATCACGTACAACGTGCGACCCTGCATCGCACCGTCGAACAGTTCTGTGAGCGTCTTCTTCATCTCGACCGGATCTGCCCAGTTGTTGGTGGGCCCGGCGTCGATCTCGTTGGTCGAACAGATGAACGTCCGGTCTTCGACGCGTGCTACGTCTGCGGGGTCGGAGCGGCTGAGCAGGCTGTTCGGGCGTATGGTCTCGTCGAGCCATTCGGCCGTGCCGGTCGAGACCATCAGCTCGGCCATCGCCTGATACTCGGCAGGCGAGCCATCGCACCAGTAGACGCGGTCGGGGCTGCACAGCAGCTCCATCTCCTGCACCCAGGAGATGAGTCGCGCGTTCGTGGTTGGGGCGGTCTCCATGGGGCGTTGATCTTGCGTTCAGGGAGTGGATACGAGGCTTGTGTAACGCTCGGCGAGTATAAGAGCGCGCCTCTAGGCGTCGGCTTGTGTACGCGCTCAACCAGCGTGCGGGTCCTGGGTCAGCGAGCGGTTCGGCCTCGAGCCGGCGGCTGCTACCCTCGTTCTCGTGATGAGGGCGGGAACCGTCTGCGCGTGAATGCCTCCTAGCTTGGCGCCTTTCGACAAGGTGGCGTAGATCTCAACGACAACGGTCTCGCGCGCGTTGCCGGCCGTGCACTCGGACTCGGCCGACGTCCCCTTGCTTCGTGGGGTGTCACACCTGCTTGCGTTCTTCGTCTCGTCGTCGCTCGGCGTGATCCTGCTGGTTGCGTCGCCGGGCATCGTGCCGAGGCTCGCCACGGTCGTGTTCGCAGCCTCTGTCACCGCAATGTTCGCGGCCAGCGCGCTGTACCACCGGTTCCCCTGGTCGGCACGAGGGGACCGCGTGATGCGGCGCATCGATCACACGATGCTGTACGTGTGCATCGCGGGCTCGTACACGGCGTACGTTCTACTTGCGCTGACAGGGCCGTGGCGGATCGTGATCCTGGCATCGGTGTGGTCCGGCGTGATGGCGGCGATCGTCATGAAGATCGTCTGGGTCGACGGCCCACGCTGGCTCGCAGCGTCGATCGGCGTACTGCTCGGCTGGCTAGGCGTCGCAACGATTCCGCAGGCGCTCGGAGCTGGGGGCAACGCCGCCGTTGGCCTCGTGCTGGCGGGCGGACTTCTCTACACGCTGGGCGCTGGTGTCTACGCGTTGCGCCGGCCCGATCCCTTTCCCCGGGTGTTCGGGTTCCACGAGATCTTTCACCTGTTCGTCATCGGCGCCGTGGCCTGCCACTACGTCGCGATCCTGCTGTTCGTCGGCGTCTAGAACGCGCCCACCGACTCGACTGCGAGACGCCTGTGGTACGCGATCGGTGCGCGTCGACGCACCTGTGGGAAGAATGAGGTCATGACCGCGACGAATGTGCGCTCTGCTCGGCTCCGTGCCTGGCTGTTCGTGGGCTTCGTCGCGGCTGCCCTGACCGCGGGTCTGTTCGCAATCGTTGTGCTGACCGGTAGCGAAGCTCGTGAGGGTTTGCCCGTGCGGTTCGCCGCGGCACGCGACTCCGTCGCCGCGTTCGTGCGGGCGCTCGACGCGCTCGGCGAGCGGATCGTCGATGTGGGCTGGACGGCGCTCGTCATCGGCCTCCTATTCTCGCTCGCGAACATCGCGCTTCGGTCGCTCGGCTGGCGCAACATTCTCAGGGCCGCGTACCCGAAGACGTCGATCTCCTGGCCGAGCGTCTTCGGTGCCTCGTACGCCGGCATCGGCGTCAACGCGGTCGTTCCCGTGCGCTTGGGCGACGCGGTCAAGCTCATTCTCGTCCACCGGCGAATCAAGGACTCGAGCTACGCGACGCTCGCGTCGACGTTCGTTGCCGAGAGCGTCGTCGACACGATCGTGGCCGGTTCCATTTTGCTCTGGGCGTGGCAGGCAGGGGTCCTGCCGGGCGTGCCCCAGCTCACGAGCCTCCCGCTCTTCGAGATCGGCTGGTACGCGCGGCACCCGTGGATCCTCGCGGTTCTGGCCGCGATGGCGGTTCTGACCGTCCTCGTGCTGCAGAGCCGCGTCCGGCGGTTCTGGGACCGAGTTCGGCAGGGCGTGACGATTCTGACAATGCCGCGCCGCTACCTCAGCCAGGTTGCCGTGTATCAGCTTCTCGGCTGGGGCTGCCGCGTCGGAGGCGCGTACTTCTTCCTGGACGCGTTCCACGTCGAGTCGTCGCTCCGCAACGCGTTGCTGGTCCAGGTCGCGAGCAGCCTGAGTACGCTCGTTCCGGCCACGCCGGGCGGGCTCGGCCCGCGGCAGGCGCTGCTGATCATCTTGCTGGCCGGGGCCGCCTCCCCGGGGACCGTCCTTGCATTCGGTGTCGGCATGGAGCTCGCCCTGACTGCCTGGAACGTAGTGATCGGTTTCGGATGCATGCTCGTGATGATGCGCGGCGTCGGCGTCCGGAGCCTGCTGCGCGGCGCACGTGAGACGGCGCGCTCCGGCGAACAGACCACGCCCTCTGCTCTGGAGTGAGCGGCGCAGGCGCGGTCGCTATGACCCGATCCGGAGGGCGGCGACGCGCTTGCGGAGGAGGCTCACGACCGACAACGCCGTAATGCGGCCCGTCCGCGGGTTCTCGCTCGGAACGTTGGCGATCGTCATCGAGAACTCCGACACGTCGGACGACACCTCGATCGTGTGGGTGTTGCGGCTCACGCTTGGATCGGCCCAGATCTCGACCATTGTCCGGTCTGGACCGAGACCGGCCAGCGCGAGTGCGACGGCGACGTTGAGGTTCGCGGGGAAGCCTCGGGCCGCTTCGCGCGCCGAGCCCTGGAAGATGCGGGTCGGCTCCCTGATGGCGGTGAGGTCGATCTGAGCCTCCTCGACGTACGGAGCTCCGGCGAGTCCCAGCGGCGGCTTCCGAGTCGTCATCCGAACGGAGTCCAGCTCGCCTTCGGCTGCTGCGCCAACGGCATCGAGCCCGAGCAGCGCCCCGGATGGCACCGTGATGTGGGCGCCATGGGCTTCCGCAAGCTCGACGAGCTCGGGTGAGGTCAGGAGCGCGCCCGCGCTCAGCGTGATCAGCTCCTTGCCCGCACGAAGCACCGGCTCTGCGATCTGCGACAGCAGGTGCGCGGGCGCGCATTCGACGACGATGTCGGAGTCGGCCGCAAGCCGTCCGAAGTCGACGACGTCCGCCTGAACGCTGATCTCGGCGAGCGAGGCTCGAGCGCGATCCGCATCGCGGGCGGCCACGGCGACGACCGAAACGCCGGCGACGTCGTGTGTTAGCCGCCGTGCGAGCTCCTTGCCGACCGTGCCAAGGCCGGCGATCCCGACAGCCAGCTTCGTCATCCGTCAGTCGTTCGGACGTCGGGCGGGGGTTCCACCGATCCGCGCCAGTAGTTGGCTATCTGTCCGGGCGTCGTCAACCACAGCTCGTCGCTCGAGGCGAGCATGTGGTCGAGGGCCTGCCTGAACCGGCGGAGCCGGAATGGTTGCCCGACGATGAACGTGTGGATCACGATCCCGAAGACGAGGCACTGCTCGGATGACTGCTCGAGCAGTTCGTCGAAGTTGTCGACCACCATGTCGGCGAACGCCGGTCCCGTGCCGTGGTGAAAGGCGATCATTGGTACGTCATTGACCTCTTGCGGATAGGGCACGCTCAGCAGGGGGCCGCCGCGAGTCGCGAGCCAGGTCGGCTGGTCGTCGAGCGGCCAGTCGAGGGTGTATCGGAAGCCCTCTTCGGCCAGGATGTCCTCCGTCGCACGGCTCGGATTCGCGCCGGGGCTCATCCAGCCCTCCGGTGGCCGGGAGCCCGCGCCGCTGATCCGGTCGCGTACCTCGGCGATGAGTAGCCGCTCCGCGTCCTCGTCCAGCCCGTTCTGCAGTTCCGAGTTGGTGCGCCCATGCCCCACGAACTCCGCACCTGCGCGAGCAAAGGCGTCTAGCAGCTGCGGGCAGTGGTCGTAGCACGACGAGTTCACGAGCACGGTCGGAGGGACGGAGCGTTGTTCAAGGAGGTCGAGAATCCGCCAGGCGCCAACCCTGTTCCCGTACTCGCGCCATGCCCAATTGTAGGTGTTGGGGTGTGGGACGCCAGGCGAGTACGAGAGACCGAGCCCGCCGTCGTCGTAGGTGAAGTGCTCAACACAGACGGCGATGTAGACGGCAAGCCGCTTCCCTCCCGGCCACTCGAACCGGGGGCGCTCGGTGATGGGGGAGTAGTTGAAGCGGCCGTGGCTCGGTAGCACAGTGCCCCGATCGTGGCTGGGCGGCGGGCGCCGCCCAGAAGGTGGCCCTACTCTAGGCTGCCGGTCGCCTCAGGTGGAGGCTGGTACCCAGAGCGCGCCGTCTCCCACCTCGATGCGTTGAACGTCGCCGCTCGCTACAAGCTCGAGGAGCTCCACCTCTGCCGCACGCGGGTCGGGCTCGTCGTTGCCTCGGGTGAGCAGCGCTGCGACTTCCTGCGTCGTCAGCCCCTCGGGGAAGCGCTCGAACAACGGCGCCGGGGTTTCGGGACTCGCTGCACGTGAGAGCTCGCGATCCAGGTTCGCGACTACCACGTCGTACGCCTGCACGGGCTGGAATCCACCCGCTTCAAGTCGGTTGCCGTCGCGTTCGGCGACGACAGACGGAGCCGTGTAGCGCACGGGTCCGTCCGTCTGGGCAGCCTTGCCCTGAAGGTCTGTGACCGAGCCTTCGGCCGTGCGGGTCTCCGCGTGGTCATGTGCGTAGGCTTCTTCGACAGCAGGGTCTTCGATGCGCGAGATCACGTCCTGTGCGTCGATCCCGGGGACCGAGCTGATCGCCTCGAGGATGCCCTCGTCCTCGTCGAGCAGCAGCTGCGTTGTGAACCATGCGAGCTGCAGCGCCCGGAACACCGGCCACTCCTTTCCCGGCTGGAGCAGGCGAGCGGCGACGATCGCGCGGCAGGCCCGGCCGGTGCCGAGAACGCGGGTTCTGGGTGTCGTGGAAAAGGGCATCCCGTACTTGCCGAACTCGACGTATGCCTGCGCCATCCACACCGGCGTATAGCCACGCTCGACGTACTGTTCTCCGCGTTCGGCGAGGCCGATCACGACGAGACGCCACTCGAGCTGCTCTCGATACCGCCACTCCAGTACGCGGAGGGCGGGCACGGCCGAGTAGGCCCACGGGCACCCCGGGTCGTTGTAGACGGTGACCTTGACGGGCTGTGACATCGATCGTGACCTCCGGTCGTTCGCGGGACGGTTCCGTAGAGGCTAGAGCAGGAGCTACCACGGCAGCGTAGGCTCTGTTCCAGATGCGGATCTCGCTCGGTGGGGCCGACGCGGCCGCGCGAAGCTCCGTGGGAGCCGAGCTCGTGCTCGCTGTCAGCGGCAAGACGGCCGCGGCCTTCGGAACCGTAGGGCTCGCTGCGATCTCACCGTTCGTGCGCGACGAGTTCAACCTCTCGACGTTCGGCGTCGGCGGCGTGATCGGCGTCGTATTCATCGGTGCGCTGATCGCTACCGTTCCGGCTGGGCGCCTGACCGACAAGGTGCGAGCCGGCCGGATGCTCGGCGCCTGCCTCGGAGCGCAGGCGGGAGCTCTCGTCATCGCTGCGCTAGCTCCGACCGCGGCCGTCTTCTTCCTCGGCCTCGCCCTCGCCGGACTCGCGATGGGTGCGGGTGACCCGTCGACGAACGTGCTCGTGGCGATGAATGTGTCCAGGCGCCGCCGAGGTCTTCTGATGGGGCTCAAACAGACCGGGTTCACGCTGGGCGGCTTGTTGGGGGGCCTTCTGCTACCGAGCGTCGCGGAGGCTACGAATTGGCGCGTCGCGGTGCTCGTGCCGCTTGTGCCCTGCGTTCTGGTCGGCCTCGCGGGTCTCGTGGCCGTTGGCGGCGCGCCGCCCCAACCCATCGACGACGCCGGCGGCGAGCGCGTGCGAAGCCCGACTCAGATTCCGATGAGTGTGTACGGATTCTTCATGGCCGGTATCCAGCTCTCGAGCCTTGGTCTGCTGGCCGTGTACCTCGTGGATCAGGTCGATTTCAGCCCTCGGGTCGCCGGCTGGGCGATCGTGGTGGCTCTCGTTGGTGGCACTAGCGGCAGAATCGTCTGGGGGGTCATCTCCGATCGCGTAACGAGCTCGCGCTTCGTCACGCTCCAGCTCGCGTCGGCGGGTGCTGCGGCCGCTCTGGTCCTCGTCGCAGTACTCGAGTCGAGCGTCGTACTCTGGCCCGTGTTGTTCGCGGTCGGGTTCTGCGCGATCGGCTGGAACACCGTGTACGTCACGGTCGCGGCTGAAAGCGTCAGTCCAGCGAACGTCGGGCGCGCGACGGGAGCAGCATTGTTCTTCAGCTACGCGGGCGCTCTGTCGGTTCCGCCGCTTCTGGGTGTGCTTGTGGACGGCACCGATTCGTGGGCGCTCGCCTGGTTCGCGGCGGCCGCGATCGCCGGCGTGGGGCTGGCGGCGTCGACCCGTGCACGGGCGGTGGCTGGGCAGATCGAGTCCCCGCGCGCCGCGTGGCGGCGTCGGCGAGCCGTATAGGCGCGTCAATGCCTCTCGGTCGCTTGCGCGCCGAGCGCCGTGGGGGATAGGGTCAGCGCGATGCGCATCGCAGTCTTCGGAGCCGGCGGCGTCGGCGCGTACGTGGGAGGGCGCCTGGCGGCGAATGGCGCTGACGTTCAGCTCGTTGCGCGCGGGGCGCACCTCGACGCGATTCGTGAGAACGGCCTACGGGTCGAGAGCATTGCTGGGGACTTTGACGTTCGCGTCTCTGCGACAGCGGAACCTGCCGAGATCGGTGTGTGCGACTTCATCCTCCTGTGCGTGAAGTCGTACGACACGGAGAGCGTTGCCGAGATGATCGTGCCGCTCATGGGGCGTGGGTCAGCGGTGCTGTCGCTCCAGAACGGTGTCGACAACGAAGAGAAACTTGCGCGGACTGTCGGTGCCGATCGCGTCCTTGGCGGCGTTGCGTACGTGTTCGCGACGATCAAGGAACCCGGCGTGATCGGTCATGCCGACGGTCCTGGCGCCATCGTCTTCGGAGAGCTACATGGTGAGCTGAGCGAGCGGGCGCGTGCGTTGGCAACGGCGTGCAACGAGGCGGGTATTCCGGCCGAGTGCGTCGACGACATCCACTCGCGGCTCTGGCAGAAGCTCTCGTTCATCATCCCTCAGGCGGGGATGACGGCGATCTCGCGAGCGCCGATCGGCTCACTGCGTGATAGCGCTGCCGCGTGGGCGATGTATCTGCAGCTCGCCGCTGAGGTTGTCGCCCTCGCAGAGCGCGAAGGCGTTGACATGCCGGCCCGCCAGATCGACGCGGTCGCCGAGTTCGCGCGCGCGCTCGACGCCGCGACCTTCTCGTCCCTGCATTACGACCTGGTCGAGGGCAAGCGCCTCGAGCTCGACGCGCTGCACGGGTACGTCTCTCGTCGCTCTCGAGAGCAGGGTCTGCTCTCGCCTGCCTGCGACGCTGTCGTCGCCGCGCTCGAGCCGCATCTTCACGGCTCGATTCAGTAAGCCGCGTCGCAGCCCAGACTCCGAGTCCGCCGGCACGGCACCGGCTCACTCGGTCTGCCGTCGTTCTGAGAATCGCTATCATTTTCGTTGGGATGGCGACACGCACACTCGACTGGACAGCGCATACGCTCGAAGCGCTCCGGCGCGCCGGATATCGAGCCGGAGGTGCCCGTGCTGCTGTGGTCGAGCAGCTCGCAGCGCAAGAATGCTGTCTCACGGCGCAGGAGATCTTTGACCAGTTGCGCGACCGCGGCCGAGCCGTTGGAATCGCGAGTGTCTACCGGGTGCTCGAGGTACTCCTGGACCTGGGGCTCGTCCAGCGCATCGATGTAGGCGACGGAGCCGCCCGTTTCGAGCCTGCCTACCCGAGCGGTGAGCATCATCACCACCTGCTCTGCTCGGACTGCGGGGATGTCGTCGCCTTTGAAGATGCGGTGCTCGAGCGCGCGATCGTCAAGCTCGGTGCGCGACTGGATGCGAACATCGACGGGCACGATGTCGTCCTGCATGGCACGTGCTCCGCATGCAAAGCGTGAGCCGGCACGTGCGTTACCGACGTGGCGCGATCCGCTAGCGCCCTGGCGAGCTCGGTTCGAGCGAAGCCCGCCTCGCACGCCACCAGCCGGACGCTTCCTGCGCGAGGAGCACCGCGAAGAAGATAGAGACGGAGGTCGCGACCATCGACGCTCCCGCGGCGATGTCGAGGTGGAAGCTGAGCAGGAGACCGATGACGACGGCCACGACGCCGAGGAGGGCTGACGTCACCATTGCGGCTGGGATTCTGGTCACCAGGAGGATGGCCGTCGCCGCCGGTGCTACGACCAGACCGAATACAAGGAGCGCGCCGACCGTCTTGAACGAGGTGACTACGGTTAGCGCGATGAGGCCGAGCAAGGCCAGCCGAACGAGCGCCGGTCGCAGGCCGAGGAGCTGAGCCTTCCGTTCGTCGAAGGACAGCGCCACCAACCCTCGGTAGAGGACGACGGTCACGACGAGCGACAACGCAACGGCAACTCCCTGCACCGCGACGTCGGTCCACGTCACGCCCAGAACATTGCCGAAGAGGAACGAGGTGAGGTCGACCGCGAAGGAGCCGGAGCGGGAGATGATGATCACCCCGAGCGCGAGCAGGCCAATGAACAGCATCCCGATCGAGGTGTCCTCCGGTAGCCCTGTGCGTTGACGGATCGTGGTGACGCCGAGCACGACGATCGCCGCCGCTACTGCGGCGCCTACGGTCGCGTCGATGCCGATGAGGAACGCGACCGCAACGCCCGGAACCACGCCGTGAGCGAGCGCGTCTCCGAGGAAGTTGAGCCGGCGCAACACGATCCAGACACCTATAAGCGCGCATTGCGCGGCGACGAGCGCGCCCGCAAGCAGTGCGCGCTGCATGAACGACGGCGAGAAGGGGTCGATCAACCAGTCCACGAGCAGTCAGCCGGTCGGTGTGGCCAAGATGAAAATGATATACGTTATTATTTAGCGATGCGAGGCTCTTCCGGCACTCCGGCTGTCACCGCCCAAGACCTCGAGCTCGCCTACGGCACGCACACTGCACTCTGCTGTGCTGATCTCACGATTCCGGGGGGCGCCCTCACCGTGCTCATGGGGTCCAACGGCAGCGGCAAGTCAACGCTGATGAACGCGATCGCTGGACTCGTCGACCCCGTTCGAGGCGTACTTACCGTGCTCGGCAAGCCACCGCCGCCTGAGCCAGGATCGGTCGCGTACGTTCTGCAAGCGACGGCTGCCGACGCGCTGCTGCCCGTCACCGTGCACGAGATCGTGACTATGGCCCGGTTCGCGCGGCGCGGCTTCCTCGGGCGCCTGCGAAGTGCCGATCGGCACGCGGTAGATCAGGCTCTCGCGACCATGGAGATCGAAACCGTGTCGCAACGTCGGTTCAGCGAGTTGTCGGGCGGTCAGCGACAGCGCGCGCTCGTGGCGCAAGGCCTGGCCCAGGAAGCGGATGTCCTGCTACTCGACGAACCGATGACCGGGCTCGACCTCGTCAGTCGGCAGCGGATCATCGACGTGCTGCGCTCGGAGCGGGAGGCAGGACGTGCGGTCGTGATGGCGAGTCATGATCTAGACGACGCGAGGCTTGCCGACCACGTGCTCTTGCTCGCGGGTCGCGTCGTCGCGGAAGGGCCGCCCGAAGATGCTCTGGCCGCTGACCGGCTGCGTGAGGCGTACGGTCACCGGTACCTTGACCTGGATTCCGCCACAGGCATCGTTGACGACCATCACCAGCACGGCCACGGCGTTCCGGCCGCTAGAGAGTAGGAGCCTCGAGTGCTGCAGCGATTCTTTACACGCAAGATCCTCAGCCCGATCAACAGCTTCGTCTACCGCGTTTCTGGCGGTCGGCTGATGGCGAAGATGAGCGGGCTGCCCATACTGCTGCTCACGACTACCGGCCGGCGGTCTGGCAAGGCTCGGACAGCCCCACTCCTCTATATCGAGGACGGCGATGCGTACGTCGTGCTCGCGTCGTTCGGCGGGCAGCCGGACCACCCCGCCTGGTACCTCAATCTGGAGGCTTCGCCAGAGGCGAGTGTGCAGATCGGTGATGGCACGGTGGGCGTGCGCGCCGAGACCGTGCATGGGGACGAGAGAACTCGCCTGTGGGAGCGGATGGTCGCCGGCTACGGGAGCTACGAGGCGTATCAGCGCAAGACCGAGCGGGAAATCCCCGTCGTGGTCTTGCGACCCGTCGAAGCGCTCTAGCGACGCGAGACGCGCCGCCTAGATCCGCGGTCGCCAGCGACCTAGCGATCGTCGATCGAGGCGCTTGTTGCCAGGTCGGCGCGGGCGGTATGATCGGCCTCCACGTGAAGCGGCCGGGCAGCTGCCGGCACGGAGGTGCACGCACGCCATGAGCGTCCTCGATCTGTTCTCTCTTGCCGGCCGATCTGTCGTAGTGACAGGCGCGGGGAGCGGTATCGGCAAGGCCATCGCGGAGGCGGTGGCGGAAGCCGGAGCGGGGGTCGTGTGCGCCGGCCGGTCGGACGCGATCGACGAAGCGGCCGGAGCGATCGACTCCGCGGGCGGGCGCGCCGTCGCACAGCGCACCGACGTGACCGACGAAGCCGCCGTAGAGGCGCTGATGGCGCGGGCGGTCGCCGAGTTCGGGCGCCTGGACGTTGTCTTCTGTAATGCGGGCTCGTCCGACTACTACAAGCCCGTGCACGAGGCCTCGCGAGAGGAGTGGGACGATGTGATCACAACCAATCTCACGAGCGTATTCCTCTGCGTGAAGCACGCCGTACGGCACATGCTTCCTCAGCAATCGGGGAAGCTGATCTTGACCGCATCGATCTGGGGCGAGATCGGCTCCGATTCGAGCCCAGTCCCTGGCTACGCTGCCGCGAAGGGCGGCGTCGTGAACCTCACACGTGAGCTGGCGCTCGAGTACGCGAGCGACGGGCTGACGGTGAACGCGCTCTCGCCGGGATTCTTCGCGACCAACATCGGTCAGGACAAGGATGTGGATGCATCCGTGATCGACGTTCTCGTGGATGGGGCGCTGAAGCGCATGCCCACCGGCAGGATCATGGAGCCAGAGGAGATCAAGGGAACGTCGATCTTCCTCGCGTCGAAGGCGTCGGATGCCGTCAACGGCCACATCCTGACCGTGGACGGCGGCCTCCTCGCCGCGTAGCCACACGAAAGGAGTCCCGATATGCTGACGACGCCCGCAGTGCAGGTGCTTGAGCGCGAACGCGCCGTCTATGAGCGACGGACTCCGACCTCTCGCGATCGATACGCGCGCGCACAGGCCGTGTTCCCGGGCGGTGACACGCGGGCGGCAACGTTCTACCTGCCGTACCCGGCGACGATCGCCGAGACGGCTGGGACTCGACTTGTCGACGTCGACGGGAACGAGTACGTCGACTTCCTCTTCAACTACACGTCGATGATCGTAGGCCACGCGCACCCCGCCGTCACGGAGGTCGTCGGAGCGGCGTTCTCCCGGACCACGCCGGTGGCGGCCCCGGTGCTCGGGCAGGTCGAGCTCGCGGAGGAGATCGTCCGGCGCGTCCCGAGCATCGAGCAGCTGCGCTTCACGAACTCGGGCACTGAGGCCACGATGGGCGCGACGCGCATCGCGCGGGCGGCGACAGGTCGCGACATCGTGATCAAGACGATCGGTGGCTACCACGGGTCGTTTCCCGACCTCGACTATTGGCTCAGGCCAGACGCGTACCCAGCGGGCATCCCGGAAACGAGCCCGATCCGCGTCATCCACTACAACGATCCGGACGCGCTCGAGGCCGTGTTGGGCGATTGCGGCGATCGGTGTGCAGCACTGATCATCGAACCGGTCATGGGCACGGCCGGCGTGATCTTGCCGACAGAGGAGTTCCTCCAGGCGGCGCGCGAGCTCACACAGGCGGCCGGAGTGTTGCTGATCGCGGACGAGGTCATCACCTTCCGTCTTGGCCGCGGCGGAGCCCAGCAGCGGCTCGGGATCGAGCCAGACCTGACGACCCTCGGCAAGGTGATCGGAGGAGGACTTCCGGTTGGAGCGGTAGGCGGCCCAGCTTCCCTGATGGGTGTTCTCGCACCCGGGGCCGACAAGGCCGTCGCGCTCTCTGGCACGTTCAACGGCAACGCCTCGACCATGGCAGCAGGCCTCGCCACGCTCGGGCTACTGGACGACGACGCGTACGCCGGGCTCGACGGGCTCGGGGCTCAGCTCGCTGCCGGCCTCGAGGCGGCGATCGGGCGGCATGGCGCGCCGGCGCAGGTCACGAGTATGGGATCCCTCGTGAATGTCCATTTCACGACCGAGCCGTTGATCAACGCCGATGCCAGCCTCGGAGCCGACGCGGACGCTGCCGCAGCGTTCCACCTCGGACTGCTCAACCGGGGCATCTTCATCGCAACCCGCGGGATGTTCGCCGTCTCGACGGTGACGACCGAGGCCGAAGTGGAGCGAGCCGTCGCGGCCTCATCCGAGCTCTTCGAAGCGCTGGCCTAGTCCCCGCGTCCCGCCTTGACGCTGGCGGGCCGGAACGCTGGGTCGACCTCGTCGTCAGCGCTCGACGTGGTGAGCGCCGCCGTCGGCGCCGAGCACGAGGTCCCGCTCC
This sequence comes from Actinomycetes bacterium, assembly GCA_030598925.1. Lineage (GTDB taxonomy): Bacteria > Actinomycetota > Thermoleophilia > Gaiellales > Gaiellaceae > JAUVPB01. The sequence goes on along the minus strand of JAUVPB010000005.1, from coordinate 6,302 downwards.
CGGTCGGGAACGTGGTCGAGCGGCACCGGCGAGAGCGCCTCCATGAACGTGACGCCGTCTTCCGAGACGAGCTCGTGGGACAGGCCGCGATTCACGACGACGACGTCACCTGTGCGCAGCCGTCTCCACTCTCCCTCGATGGCCATGTCGACCTCGCCGTCGAGGATCAGCATCACCTGCTCCGTGTCGGAGTGGCTGTGGAGCGGGACCTTCTTGCCGGGCTCGTACGAGACGCGGCAGAGCAGGACTTGTTCGCCGCCGATGGCGTGCAGACGCACCCCGTCGACGAACTCGAACGACTTGACGCCGTTCCAGCTCCGAAACGGCGACTGCGCTTCCGACATGTTGCCTCCTTAGGGAACGTCGAGCGCGACTGCGCCGCCGTTGGCTCCGATCGTGCCGATCGATATCTCCTCGTCGAAGATGACCTTCTTCCCTTCGTGTCGCGGCTCGTGCTTCCCGTCGTTCTTGCGCTCCAGCGCTCGAAGGACACGCTCCGGCGTGATCGGTAGCTCGGTCACCCAGACGCCGATCGCGTCGAACACAGCGTTCGCCAGGGCCCCCGGCTGAGCGTTGTTGGCCATCTCTCCGATCGCCTTCGCGCCGAACGGGCCGTCGACCGCGGGGTTCTCGAGGATCAGCGACTCGATCTCGGGCAGCTCTTCCATTCCCGGCGCGAGGTAGGTGCCGAACTCACTACCGCGGTGGTCGGTTTCCGGGTAGTACGGATAGGAGTTCTCGAGCAGTCCGAGCCCGAGGCCCATCATCGCTCCGCCCTCGATCTGGCCCTCGACGAGTGTGGGGTTGATAGCACGGCCAACGTCGTAGGCCTGGATGAGTCTCAGCACCGTGACCTCGCCCGTTTCGTCATCCACCTCGACGTCGGCGATGCAGCTTGCGTACGAGATCGCGCAGTGTGGCTCGATCTCGACGGCTCCTGTCTCTGGATCCACCGGCGCGTACGGCTTGAGCGCGGCACCCGTGCCGGTGATCAGCTCGCCGTGGCCCCAGGTTGCGGCCGCGGCCACATCGCTGACCGAGATGTTTCGGTCGGGTGCGCCGCTGACGCTCACGGTGCCGTCCTCGATCTCGAGGTCATCAGCAGACGCCTCGAGCTCCTTCGCCGCGATGTCGAGGATGCGCTCCCGCACCCGCTCGGCCGCGAAACGGACGGCGTTGCCGCCGATGAACGTTCCGCGGGAGGCGAACGACCCGGTGCAGACCGGGGACGAGTCGGTGTTGGAGTTGTCCATCGTGACCCATTCGTAGGGAACGCCGATGGCGTCCGCGACGATCTGGGTGTGGACGGTCTTCGAGCCCTGGCCGATGTCGACGGTGCCCGCGAAGACGTCGACCCGGCCGTCGGGCTTGAGCTTGATCCACGCCTGGCTCGGGTCTCCGTTCTGGTTCATGCCGGTTGGGTACTCGATCGTCGAGATGCCTCGCCCCTTGTGCCTAGGCATGAGCTGACCTCCCGTCGCGTTGTTGTGTCACCAGGTGATCGGGGAGCAGCGGCCCACTGCGAGGTTCGCTCGTCATCGCCGCGTACTCGGGCGCCAGCGTGTCGCCGGCAGCCTCGGCCACGGCGTGGATGGTCGCCACTGTCGACGGGTCGGTCAACGTCACCCCGTTCGGCGTGGTGTCGCCGACGCGGTTGGCGTTCTTCAGGCGAAACTCGTACGGGTCGAGCCCGAGCGTGTTCGCGATTCGGCTGATGTGGGTCTCGACGGCGAACGAAACCGAGGTGACGCCGAACCCGCGCATCGCTGTCGTGGGAACCCGGTTCGTGAACACGACGAAGCCGTCGAAGTGGATGTTCGGGATGGTGTATGCACCCGCGTGGTGAAACGCGTGCTTCGTAAGGCCGTACGGCGAGAAGCGCGCATAGGCGCCGGCGTCGTGCAACGTGAGCATCTTCCGCCCGAGGATCCAGCCGTCGCTCGTCACGGCGTCCGCGATCTCCATGTGCCACGGGGCTCGAGTCGACGACGCGAGAAATTCCTCCTCGCGTGTCCAGCGCCACTTCACGGCGCGATCGGTCTTCAGCGCGAGTAGACCGGACAACGTCTCAGCGGCCGTGTCGACCTTGCCACCGAACCCGCCGCCGACGGTGCCGCCGACGAACTTCAGCTTGTTCAGGGGAACCTCGAGGTGTGCCGCGACCACCCCCATCGAGAAGTACATCGCCTGCGTGCAGGAGTAGATGACCAGGCGGCCAGATGCCTCCGGAACCACGAGCGCCACCTGAGTCTCGGTGGGGCAGTGCTCGATTGCCGCCGGGCGGTAGACGCCCTGCACGATCGTGTCGGCGTCGCTGAACGCCTTATCGATGTCGCCCTTGCGTACCTTGCGGCGATCCGGTCCTTCATCGGGCCCGCCGAAGTAGGGGAACCAGTTGCCCCAGGGATGGATCTTCGGTGCGTCGGGATCGAATGCTTTCCGGATGTCGAAGAGCGTGTCTCGCTCTTCGAGCTCGAGCTCGATCGCCTCGACAGCGGCCTGCGCCTCCTCCTCCGAGTCTGCGGCGACGACCGCGATGGGCTGTCCCTTGTAACGCACCTCGTCCTCGGCGAGGAGTGGCTCGTCGGCCGGAACGCCGAGCGCTTCCAGGTGCCCGTACACGTTGCGAGGGATGTCTTCGTGCGTGACGATGCCGTGCACGCCGGGCAGCTCCGCTGCCTTGCGGGTGTCAAGCCTCACGATCCTGGCCGCGTGCGACGGCGAGCGCAAGGCGCGGGCCCAGAGGTTGCCGTCAGGTACGCGGACGTCGTCCACGAAGGTTGTCTCACCGACGACGTGGCCGAGTCCGTCGTAGCGGGGAAGTCTCGCGCCTACGGCCTTCATCCTGATACTCCTGTCTTCGCAACGGACTCTTCGACGCCTGGCTGGCGGTCTCCGTTGGTCTCCGTGAACGTCTCGCCGCGCGCGACGGCCTCGATCGCGTCAAGGATCTTGACGTAGCCCGTGCAGCGGCAGATGTGGCCGGCGAGGGCGGTCTGGATGTCGTGCCGGGTCGGTGCCGGGTTCCGCTCGAGCAGTGCGTGCGCAGCGACGATCATGCCGGACGTGCAGAAACCGCACTGAGCGCCGTAGTACTGGTGGAAGGCTGCCTGAAGCGCGTTGAGTCGGGTCGCGTCGCCGAGCCCTTCGATCGTCGTCACCTCGGCGCCGTCGACGAGCGCGAGCGGAGTGAGACAGGATCGGCGTGCCTCGCCGTCTACGAGAATCGTGCACGTGCCGCAGCTGCCCTGCTGGCAACCCGCCTTCGGGCCCGTGACGTCGAGTTCGTCGCGCAGCACGTGAAGGAGCGGTCGCAGAGGATCGCTCGCGAGGTCGTGGGCTCTCCCGTTGACCGTCAATTTCATGCTGAGCCCTCCTCGAGTTGAGCGAGCGCGCGGGCGACAAGCGTGGGCATGACGCGCTCGCGGTACCAGGCAGACGCGAGTGCGTCGTCGCGCAGTTCGCCAGCGACGTCGTCTACGACGCGCGCCGCGGCGTCGTCAGCCGTGGCGCCTGAGGCGAGTGCCTGCTCGACGCTCGTACAGCGGTGGCCGGTGCGTGCTGCGCCGGTCACCGCAACGCGAGTCGTGCCCGAGTCTCGTGCCGCGCACGCGGCCATGATCGGGTAGTGGTGAGCATGCGGGCGGCGTGCTACGGCGTACCCGGCCACACGGCTCGTGTCGGGGTAGGAGACCTCGAGCAGCAGCCGGCCATCTCGACTGGCGAGGAAGTTCTCGATCGGCTCCGTCCGTTCTCCGCCTGCTCCACTTGATCGGCCGGTCGCTGCAAGCGCGATGAGCGGCGCCTGCAGGTCGCCGCGCGGAGACTCCGCGCTGGCCTCGACGCAGATGTTGCCGCCGACCGTCGCCTGAGCTCGAACCTCGGGATCCGCGACGTGGCGGGCCGCTGTTGCGAGCGGCTCGTCGAGTTCCTCGAGGGCCGAGATCGGGCAGGCGGCGCCGATGGTGACGCTGCCGTTCGACCGTGACACGCCGTCGAGGCCCGCTCGCGCCAGGCAGAGGACGCGAAGGCCCGACGGTCCTCCGGCGGCGAGCTCTGGCATCAGCGCCGTTCCGCCCCCGAGCACGGTCAGCCCTCCGCCATCCCCAAACGATGCGATCGCCTCTTCCTGGGATGTTGGCAGGAGGATCTCAGATGTCATCCGCTGTTCCTCTCGTCGCGACTGCATGAAATCGGTTACATGCCGATTCTAAGCGCAGCTAAGCTCCGCGGGGCCGAGAGTCCGTCACGCGACCCAAATCCCGCACCGAGGAGGAACTGACATGGCAGTGATCGTCAAGAACGACGCCGTCCACGAACTGGTGGACGCCGACGTCTCCGTCGAAACGCTTGCGACGGGCTTCACGTTCACCGAGGGACCGGTCTGGCATCCAGACGGGTACCTGCTGTTCAGTGACATGCCGGAGGATGTGCGCCGAAAGTGGAGCCAGAGCGACGGCATCGTCGAGGTGATGAAGCCCGCGAACAAGTGCAACGGAATGACGCTCGACGCCGATCTACGCCTGATCGTGTGTGAGCACTGGACGAGCCATGTCGTGCGGGTCGAGTTGAATGCAGACGGCACCGAGTCGAGCCGCGAGGTCATCGCCTCCAGCCACGAAGGGCAGACCCTCAACTCGCCGAACGACGTCGTGGTCAAGAGCGACGGGGCGATCTACTTCAGCGACCCGACCTACGGGCGGATGGATGGGTTCGGCAACCCGCGCGAGCAGGAGCTGTCGTTTCAGGGCGTGTACCGGATCGACCCCGGCAGCGACGAGGTGCGGTTGCTCGTCGACGACTTCGCTCAGCCCAACGGTTTGTGCTTCTCGCCGGACGAGTCGATTCTGTACATCAATGACTCCGAGCTCGTCCATGTCCGTGCCTTCGACGTCGCGGACGACGGATCGCTGGCGAATGGCCGCATGCTCCTTGAGGGAATCGGTACCGGGAACATCGCAGACGGCATCCCCGACGGTATGAAGTGCGACGCTGAAGGCAACATCTGGGTTACGGGCCCGAGCGGTGTCTGGATCCTCGCGCCAAGCGGGGAGCATCTCGGGACCGTCGAGATTCCCGAGCACGTCGGTAACTTGAACTGGGGCGGGCTCGGTTGGGACGCGCTCTACGTGCCCAGCTCGACGTCGCTCTACCGATTCGCGACGAAGACCAGCGGCGCCCGCTGCAGCTATATGCGCTGAGACTGCCACAGGCGACCCGCTTCACGGCGAGGAAAGGACCGACTCGATGGCTGCCAGCATCAATCCGAAGAAGAGTGCGCTGCTCATTCAGGATCTTCAGAACGACGTGATCTCGGAAGGCGGGGCATTCGCCGATTCCGGAGCGCCGGCCCACGCCAAGAGCCAGCGCGTCGTAAGCCACGTGAAAGCGATGGCGGCCGCCGCTCGGCGCGTGGGGATGCCCGTGATTCACATCTGGTACATCGTCGAGAAGGGCGCTCCAGGACTGAAGCAAAACGCACCTCTCTTCCAGGGAGTCAAGGAGGCGAACGCGCTCGTGCGTGGGACCTGGGGAGCAGCTCCCGTCAAAGGCCTCGAGGCAAAGCGCGGCGATCACGTGGTCGAGAAGATGCGGATGAACGGTTTCCACGACACCACGCTCGACACGCTGCTCAGGGGCCTCGGTGTCGAGACGCTCGTGATCACGGGCGCGTGGACGAACTTCTCGATCGAGCACACGGCTCGCCACGGGGCCGACGCCGGCTACAACGCCGTGGTCGTCACGGACGGGACGTCGACGATCGACGACGACTGGCAGAACGCCGGGCTGAACTACGCATTGCAGAACGTCGCCGATCGGGTGTCCACGAAGCAGGTTCTCGCGAAGCTCGCTCCGCGAGCCGGCACGAAACGATCCGGGAAGAAGTAGAGGCCCATGGAGACGCGCGCCGCGCTCTTCACGGGTGAGGCAGAGCTCGACGTTCGAACGGTCGAGCTCGACCGTCTGGGCCCGGGTGACGTTGTTGTCCGGATGCCCGCGGTCGGCGTCTGCGGATCTGATCTTCACGTCGTGAAGGGTGAGTGGCCTCGACCCACTCCGATGGTGCTCGGCCATGAGGGGGCGGGGGTCGTCGAGTCCGTAGGAGCGGACGTAGCTGACGTCGACATCGGCCAGCGCGTCATTGTGGTCTGGGCGCCGAGCTGCGGCACCTGCATGTCCTGTTTGCGCGGGGCCCCGACCGCATGCCTCGAGACGCGCGCCGCCATCGGCCGGGGAGAGATGCTCGACGGCCGTACCGGGTTCTCGCTCGCTGGGGTTCCGGTCTATCGCATGACGACCGT
>JAUVPB010000091.1 GCA_030598925.1 Actinomycetes bacterium | reverse complement strand
TCGAGCGACGCGACGATGACCCCGTCCGCCTCTCCCTGTTCGACCCGGCCTAGCGCTGCCTGGAAGCCGGGGCGCTCGTAGCGGCTGCCCGGCTCATCGAGGTCCTCGTAGACATCGAGCAGTTCGTGGTCAGAGCCGGCCGCGTACTTCTCTATTCGCTCACGCTGGACGCTCGGCGAGATGAAGCTCTCGCCCTCTCGACCGGCGACTCGGCTGACGCGGACGTACCCGACGAGTCTCATCGTCGCCTCCTCCCAGCGGGTGGGGCTCAGCTCGTTATGCCCTATAATATACTAACTACTCGCGGTATCCGGTCAGAACGTCGCATACGTCGTTGCCGGCACGTTGCTCATGGCGTGGGTCGCCGGGGTTCCGCGGGTCGCCGGCCAGCTACTCGCGATCCTCGCCATCTTCGCGTATGTGGGCGCGGTCGGCTGGCAGCCGTCCGTCGCTCGAGCGGGTGTGGTCGGAACACTCGCCTGCCTCGCGTGGCTCGCATCGAGACCCCGAGATCGCTGGTACTTCCTAATCCTCGGTGCGATCGTTCTTCTCGCGTGGAATCCGTACACGCTGCTCGATCCCGGCTTCCAGCTCTCGTTCGCCGCTGTAGCAGCGATCTTCGTGTTGGTGCCGATCCTCGAGCGGAGCCTCGCCGTGGCACCGATGCCGCGCCGGCTCATGTCGATCGTTGCCGTAGCGAGTGGCTGTGGCTTCGCGACGGCGCCGATTCTCTGGCTTCAGTTCGGTGCTATTCCGATCTGGTCGGTCGCTGCGAATGCAATGGCGGAACCCGTGGTCGCACCCCTGCTCGGCCTCGGTTTGCTAACGGCGTTGCTGGCGCGCCCGCTCCCGGACGCAGCCGTAGGAATCGGTTGGGTCAACGGACATCTCGCCGACTACCTGGCCTGGTGTGCGCAGACGGTCGGCTCGGCGCCGTTCGCCCGGATCGAGTCCGGCCGGTGGGCACTCGTGGCGACTCTCCTGTCGGCAGCGCCGTTCGCCTGGTTGGTTCTCGGGACGCCCGAGCGCCGGCTGCGGGGCCTCGTCGCTGTCGCGGCCCTCTCGATCGTCTTTGCGGGGATCTGGGTTCTCGCCCGTCCTGGGCAAGAACCGCTTGGGCCGAAGCCCGAGGGCCTGCGGGTCACGGTGCTCGACGTTGGCCAGGGAGACGCGATCCTTGTACAGAGCCCGAGCGCGAGCGTGCTGGTCGATCAGGGGGAGCCGGAGTCCCATGTCGCCAGGAAGTTGCGTCCCCTCGGCGTCGACGAACTCGACCTACTCGTGTTCAGCCATCCCCAGCGCGATCACCTTGGCGGCGCTGTCGAGGTGATTGAGCGAGTTCCGGTGGGACGTCTCGTGGATCCCGGGTTGGACGTGGAGTCAAGCGACTACGAGAACGCACTCGTAGCGGCGGGTGATCGTGGGGTTGAGATCGTGCTTGCGCGCCCCGGTGTGACCTTTTCCGCAGGCGCACTGAAACTCCGTGTGCTCTGGCCGGCCGATACGGGCGGCCCCGCGGACGATCCGAACGACCGGTCGGTCGTCATGCTCGTCTCCTACGGGAACGTAGACGTTCTCCTTACGGGCGACGCCGAGTCCGACGTTCTCGGCCGCCTTTCGGTCACGGACATCGACGTGTTGAAGGTCTCTCACCACGGCTCCGAGGACGATGCGCTTCCGGCTTTCCTGCGCCGCGTCGATCCAGAGGTCGCCGTCATCTCCGTGGGCCGCAACAATCCCTTCGGGCACCCGAAGGCGTCCACGATTGAAGCACTCGAGAGCGTGGGCGCGTCCGTCTTCCGCACTGACCGTGACGGCGACGTGACCGTCGAGTCGCGAGACGGCCGAACCGTGCGCGTGTACACGGAGAACCGCACTGCTGCAGACTGAGACCTGAGCGTCGGCGAGGAGGGCGCCCGACTGCCGATCTGGCCTCTAGGCTTGCCTGATGGCAGTGGACCTCAAGCCTGTCTATCTGATCCTAGGCAGCGACCGACCGAAGGTTTCCCTGGCCGCGAAACGGCTCAAGGCACGCTTCGGGAGCGAATCTGTCGAGGAAGTGACGGGCGATGCCGGTGGAGAGCTGACCAGGGGTGAAGATGCGGTAGCGGGTCTCAACGCGCTCGGCCTGTTTGGCGACGGCGAGCGGCTCGTCGTCGTCCGCGGAATGAGCGGTTGGAAGAAGGACGACGCCGTCGCCGTCGCCGAGTACCTCGAGCAGCCCGCACCGCACGCCGTGCTCGCGCTCGTGGGTGACCCCCCTCGGGGCGGAGATCTGGCGAAGGCCTGCGAGGCGGCCGGCGATGTACTTCGCTACGACGTGCCCACCCGCGCTCGAGGTCGCCGGCTCGATCACGCGGGTTGGGTACGGACCCAGTTCGAGCGGTCCGGCGTACAGGTCGACAGAGCGGCCGCCGAGCGGTTGGTCGAGCTCGTTGGCGAGGACACTCTCGCCCTAGAGAGCGAGCTCACGAAGCTCGTGACCTGGGCTGCGGGTGATCAGATCGGGACGCAGGAGATCGAGCGGCTCGTCGCCCATTCGCACGAAGCATCGGCGTTTGCTCTTACCGACGCCTGGGGAGCAGGCGATAGGAGCGGGACACTCGCTGCCGCGTTCGCCTCAGTCGAGGAGAGCGGTGAGGAGCCATTCGTCCAGGCGCTGCGCGTCGCGGGTCAAGCCGCCCGGGTTCGTAGTGCACGAAGGATCATCGACAACGGTGGGTCGGTGCGCGAGATCGCTCAGGAGCTCGATATCAAGGACTACCCGGCTCGGAAGGCAGCGCAGTTCAGTGAGAACTACACGCCTGAGGAACTGGACGACGCGGCGATGACGCTCGCGCGGCTCGACTTCGATCTCAAGGGCGGGACGCCGATCAATGGCTCACTCCAGCTCGAACGCGCGCTTCTTGCGATCACCGGATCGCGCCGCGGTGGCTAGCGGCCGGCAACGACAACGAGGTGGGCCCGCGTCTACTCGGCGCCGGCAACGAGCTTCGCTGCCTGCGACTTCTTGCGAGCGGCGTGGTTCGGATGAATCGCGCGATGTGACGCGGCCTTGTCTATCCACCGAACGTACGTACGGTGCTCGTCGGCGATGCGGTCGTCATCTCCGTCGGCGACAGCGTCGTGAAGGCGGCGCAGCAGCGTCTTCGTCGTCGAGCGCCAGCGGAGGTTCTCGAGCCGCTCCCGCTCCGAAGTCGCGACGCGCCGTGCCTGTTGCTTGATGTTCGGCATACCGACCGACGATGGTAGCAGGGAGCGGGATCAGGGCCCAACCGGTGCCCCGGATCCTGCCGATGGCGAGGGTCGTCGCACCTCGCTTCGGCTCGCACGCGCGACTGCCATCTTCGCGGCGGCAACAGCTGGGTCGCGGGTTCTCGGTCTCGTCCGGGAGATCGTTGTGCGGCGGTACTTCGGGATCGAGGGCTCGATCAACGCTTTCACGGTTGCTTTCCAGGTTCCGAGCCTTGTGCGTGCGCTCGTCGCCGACGTAGCGCTCTCCTCGGCGTTCGTGCCCGTGTTCTCCGAGCTGCTCGAGAAGGGCCACCGCGCACGGGCCTGGCGAGTGGCCTCGACGATCTTCTGGATCATGGCGCTCGGCCTGACCGGCTTGACGGCGTTGTTCATCGTGCTAGCGCCATGGATCATGCGCCCATTCGGCTATGACGGCGCGGACGAGGAGCTCGTGATCGGGCTCTCGCGCGTGATGTTCCCGACTGTCGCACTCCTGGGCGTCTCGGGTGTCATCGTCGGAATCCTCAACAGCTACGACCACTTCACCGTCCCCGCGCTGGCCCCGATCCTCTGGAACGTTGCGATCATCGGAGCGCTCGTGATCGGCCTCCCGTTCTTCGAGACCGACACCGATCGTTTGTACCTCTACGCGGCGGCGGTGCTTGGTGGAACCGTGCTGCAGGTGCTGCTCCCGGTGCCGTGGTTGAGGCGGTTGGATGGCTCCATTCGCGCCGTGATCGACCTTCGCGATCCCGCTGTGCTGAAGGTGTTCAAGCTGATGCTGCCCGTCACGATCAGCCTCGGTCTCATCAACGTCAACCTGCTGGTCGACACCTTCTTCGCGGCGCGTTTCGTCGATCCAAACCTGGCGCCGAGTGCGATCGACGCCGCATTCCGCATCTACATGCTCCCGCAGGGGATCTTCTCCGTCGCAGTGGCCGCTGTGCTCTTCCCGACCATGTCCCGGCTCGCAGCGCGCGGAGCGCAGGACGAGCTGCGGGACACCGTGTCGCTCGGCCTTCGCCAGATCGGGTTCCTGCTGGTACCGGCGAGCGCGATCGCCGCGGTGCTCAGCGTGCCCATTGTGCGGTTGCTGTACGAGCGCGGAGAGTTCAGCGCGACTGAGACCGACATCGTCGCCGCCTCCCTTGCGGCGTTCGCCGCCGGGCTGACCTTCAACGGCACGATGCTGCTGCTCAACCGCGCGTTCTTCAGCCTTCAGACACCGTGGATCCCGATGCGGGTCGCGCTCGTGCTGGTCGCGTTGAACCTCGTGCTAGACACGGCTCTCTTCAGTGTTGGAATTTGGGGGATTCCGCTCGCGACATCGATCGTCAACATCGCGGGTACCGCACTGCTGGTCTGGTTGCTGCGAGCGAAGCTCGGCCGCTTGGGCGGCCGAGAAATCGCGTTGTCCTACGGGAAGATCGCAGTAGCGGCAGCGATTGTTGCCGGCGTTGCCTACGTCGTGTGGGATGCGGTCGACGGTGCGATCGGACGAGCGCTCGGTGCACAGCTCGTGTCCGTGGGGGCCGCGGTCCTCGCGGCGACGGTCGCGTACCTGATCGTCGCGCGACTGCTGGCGATTCGTGAGCTGAACGCGTTGCTATCGTTGGTTCGTCGGGAGCCGGTCTGAAATTGCCCGCACCGTGCGGGCGACTGAGCTCACGAAACCTTTCGCCATGTCCGATACACAACGCATCTGCTTGCGTCTCTTGACGAGGTGGCCGTGCTTGCTCGGCCGCACCGCGTTCGTCACAGCCCGCGGCGTCGAAGGCCGGCGACGATGAGCCTGGATCGGATCCGCAACTTCTCGATCATCGCGCACATCGACCATGGCAAGTCGACGTTGGCGGATCGCATACTCGAGCTGACGCAAACCGTTAGCGAGCGGGAGATGCGCGATCAGCTTCTCGATTCGATGGAGCTCGAGCGAGAGCGAGGGATCACGATCAAGGCGCAAGCCGTTCGTGTTGAGTGGAAGGGGCATCAGCTCAATCTCATCGACACGCCGGGGCATGTCGATTTCAGCTACGAGGTCTCGCGATCGCTCGTCGCGTGTGAGGGTGCGCTGCTCGTCGTCGATGCTGCGCAGGGAGTTGAGGCCCAGACGCTGGCGAACGCCTACCTCGCAATCGAGAACAACCTCGAGATCGTGCCGGTTCTCAACAAGATCGACCTGCCGCAGGCGCGACCCAACGAGATTGCTGCGGAGGTCGCCGACCTCGTTGGTGAGGACGCCTCGAATGTGCTGCACATCTCGGCCAAGACGGGAGATGGTGTGGCAGACATCCTTGACGCTGCAGTCGAGCGGATCCCGCCGCCGGCGGGTGACGCCGATGGACCGGCGCGCGCGCTTATCTTCGACTCGTCGTACGACCAGTACCGTGGCGTGATCGCGTTCGTGCGGGTCGTGGACGGCAGCTTCTCCAGCCGAGAGCCGGTCCGGGCGATGGCCTCCGGCACAACGTTCGAAGCAGAGGAACTCGGCTTCTTCTCTCCGGAGCGAACAGCCAGCGACCATCTGGCTGCAGGAGAGGTTGGCTACGTCGTCACGGGCCTGAAGGATGTCCGGCGGTTGCGCGTCGGCGACACCCTCACCTCAGTGGCGGAGCCCGCGACCGATCCGCTGCCCGGCTACAAGGACGTCAAGCCGATGGTGTTCGCGGGCCTGTTCCCGACCGACTCGGACGATTATCCCGAGCTTCGCGACTCGCTGGAACGGCTGCAACTGAATGACGCGGCGCTCTCGTTCGAGCCGGAGACGTCGACGGCACTCGGTTTCGGCTTCCGTTGCGGCTTCCTCGGGCTGCTTCACCTCGAGATCATTCGTGAACGGCTCGAGCGCGAGTTCGATCTCGACCTGCTTGTGACGGCGCCCAACGTCGCCTATCAAGCGACGACCGGCAGTGGCGAGCAGGTCGAAGTACACAAGCCGACGGAGATGCCGTCGGACATTCTTTACGTCGAAGAGCCATACATTCGCGCGACGATCATCGTGCCCAAGGAATACGTGGGCGTGATGATGGAGCTTGCGCAGGAGCGACGAGGATCGTTCGACCACATGGAGTACCTGAGCGAGGACCGCGTCTTGCTGACCTACGATTTGCCGCTCGCGGAGATCGTGCTCGACTTCTACGACCAGCTCAAGAGCCGAACACGAGGGTACGCGAGCTTCGACTACGATCTGATCGGCTTCCGCGAAGGCGGGCTGGTCCGCGTCGACGTCTTGCTCGCGGGCGATCCCGTCGACGCCTTGAGCCTGATCGTGCACAAGGACAAGGCGTACGGGCGAGGGAAGGCGCTCGTCGAGAAGCTACGCCAGGAGATTCCGCGCCAGATGTTCGATATTCCGGTGCAAGCGGCGATCGGCTCGCGCATCATCGCCCGCGAAACGGTCAAGGCGAAACGCAAGGATGTGCTCTCGAAGTGCTACGGCGGCGACGTGACGCGAAAGCGGAAGCTGCTCGAGAAGCAGAAAGCCGGGAAGAAGCGCATGCGCCAGGTCGGGTCGGTGGAGGTTCCCCAGGAGGCGTTCCTAGCCGTCCTGAACCTCAACGAGAGCGGGAAGTAGCCCTGGCACGCTGCGCCGTAGAGCCGCAGAACGGGCGCCGAGCTGTCAGGCACCTTTACGTGCATGTTCCGTTCTGCCGTCACCGCTGCGGCTACTGCGACTTCGTAACGGCTGTCGGCCGACAGTCCGAGCACGACGAGTACGTCGACGCGTTGCTCCGCGAGCTCGACGAGCGGCAGGAGCTGCTGGCAGGCTCTCTGGACACGGTCTTCGTCGGGGGAGGGACGCCCACCTATCTCGAGTCGGGCGCGCTGGGCCGCCTCCTCTCCTCGTTGCCACCGGCGCACGAGGTGACGGTCGAGGCCAATCCGGAGACCGTCACGCCTGTTCTCGCGGAGCTATTGGGTGCGCAGGGAGTCACGCGCATCTCGCTGGGCGCTCAGACCTTCGAGTCGGACTTGCTGGCGGTGCTCGAGCGGCAGGCGACACCGGAGGTCGTGCGCCGCGCGTTCACGACGTTGCGCGGGGCCGGATTCACCAACGTGTCGCTCGATCTGATCTACGGGATTCCCGGGCAGCGACCGGAGCAGCTCGGCGCTGACGTGGCCGCGGTGCTCGAACTCGAGCCCGAGCACGTCTCGGTGTACGAGCTCGAGGCGAAGCCGGGGACGCGATTCACATCCGCGCACGGAGCCGAGCTCCGCCGTCAGATCGATCGGTTGGAGGAGTACATGGAGCTCGCCACGGCAGGACTACAAGCCGGTGGGTACCGGTGGTACGAGACTGCCAATTTCTGCAGGACACGGCATGGCGACCCTCGAGATCTCCGATCTCAGCACAATCTCGCGTACTGGCTGGCCGCCGACTACGTTGGACTCGGCGTGGGTGCAGTGTCCACCGTAGGCAGCGAGAGGTGGAAGAACATGGCGAGCGTGACGAGGTACGTGTCTGCGCTGCGGAGCGGCACGGCGCCGGCGCGTACCACCGAGCACCTCAGTGCCGCGGTGCGGACCTGGGAGCGCGCCATGCTGGGACTGCGGCTCGACGAGCCGCTCGCCGAGGCGGAGATCAGCTCCGTACTCGAGCCGGGAGGACTCGACCTGATGGCCGCCCGCGGGCTCCTCGAACGAAGGGATGGCTCGATTCTGCTGACACGACGGGGGCGGCTGCTCGGGAACGCGGTCACCGTGGAACTGCTGCGCGACCTCGACGATCCCGCCGACTGCGACGAGCCCCGCACGGCGCAGGGCACGTCGAAGCAGGTCGCGGGCCGACGTTGAGACACGGCTACCCTCGGGCCGCCGAGGTACGCTTAGGGCGATGACAGTCGCGCTTTCTGAACGGCAGGAAACCCTGCTCGGACTCGTTGTAGACGAGCACATCGCAACGAATACCCCGGTCGGCTCCAAGCTTCTTGCGAGCCGCTCGGGACTCGCCGTCTCGGCTTCAACGATCAGGAACGAGCTGGCCGAGCTTGAGCAGCTGGGTTTGCTCACGCATCCACATACGTCAGCAGGGCGGTTGCCGACCGAAGAAGGCTACCGCTACTACGCCGGCCGGTTGATCGAGGAAGCCAACATTCCGACGCCCGACCTCGAGCTCGATCTCTCGGAGCTGCGTCAGGAAGTCCACACGGCGCTGCAGCTGACGACTGAGGCTGTCGCGGGACTCACGCAACTGATGGCCGTGACGAGTGCCCCCCGAGTGGAGACCACGGTCGTACGGCATGTCGAGCTCATTCAGCTCCAGCCGGACGCCATCGTGCTCGTGGTGATCACAGGCGCCGGTGAGGTCTACAAGAAGGTGATCCAGCTCGAGCAGGCCGCCGACCATCGACTGATCGAGTCCGTGGGGGAGTATCTCAACGACTCTCTTGTCGGAGCCAGGCTCGGCGCCCGGTTGATCCGGTCGACCTTCGGAGCCCCGGGGCTCGGCGTCAACGAGACGCGGATTCTCGCGATTCTGAAGCCGCTGTTCGACGAGCTGGTCCGAAGCGAGCGATCGGTGTTCTTCGGCGGGGCCGCTGACGTTATCCCGGCTTTCTTCGAGGACAACGTCTACGCGGCTCGCAGGCTGCTGGAGCTGCTCAGCGAGCGTGCGGGCGCCCTCGAGCTGCTTCGGGAAACTCTCGACTCGAAGCGGCCGTTTGTGCGAGTTGGGCGCGAGCTCGAACAGCACGAGCTCGAAGGCGTGAGCATCGTCGGGGCCGCGTACGGCTTTGCACATCGCAATCTGGGCACGGTCAGCGTCGTGGGTCCCAGTCGCATGGACTACGGCAATGCCATCGGCGTTGTGCGCGGCGCCGCACGCGCTCTCTCGGGCTACGTCGAAGAGGTGTATGACGACTGACCGGGGTCGACCCGGTGTCGCACGCAATGTGGGCGGAATGTCCGGCCACGCAGGGTGACAGCCATTCCCGACCATGCAAACGAAGCGTGACTATTACGAGGTGCTTGGCGTCGCCCGCGACGTCGACGACGCATCGCTGAAACGAACGTTTCGCGTGCTTGCGCGTCAGCTCCATCCTGACGTCTCGGATGACCCGGAGGCTGAAGAGAAGTTCCGAGAGGTCGCCGAAGCGTACGAGGTCCTCTCGGATCCAGAGACGCGCCAGCGCTACGACCGGTTTGGTCACGATGGTCTGTCACGAAGCGGGTACCGGTCCGCGGCCGGCGATGCCGACGATCTCGGCTCGTTCGTTTCGAGCTTCTTCGGCGGCGACCTGTTCGGTGACCTCTTTGGCACGGGCCGAGCCCGTCGAGGCGCTGACATCCTCGTCGATGTTGAGGTCACGCTCGCCGAGGCTGCAGCTGGCATCGCGAAGCGCGTCGTCTACCCGCTCGCCGAACCGTGCGACCGATGCTCGGGCACCGGCGCCGAACCAGGGTCGGAACCCGAGGTGTGTCCGACGTGCGGCGGCGTGGGCCAGGTTCAGACGGTCGCTCAGAGCGTGCTCGGGCGCGTCGTGCGTCAGCAGGTCTGCCCGAGATGCAGCGGTGGCGGCCGGATCGTCACGGATCCATGCACGAAGTGCCGCGGACACGCCCGCATCCAGGGCGAGCGTACGCTCGATGTCGACGTGCCCTCGGGAATCCATGACGGCCAGCGAATACGGCTGTCGGATCGTGGTCACGCAGGGGGTGTCGGCGAGCGGCCGGGCGATCTGTTTGTTCACGTTCAGGTGCTGGAAGATTCCGAATTCGTTCGCCAGGGCGACGATCTCGTCACCCGAGTCGACGTTTCGATGGTTGACGCCGC